>PMCM01000206.1 GCA_003154155.1 Ignavibacteriota bacterium
CTCTATCCAGTTGAGCTATGGGCGCCGGGGTTCACTAACTAACACAAACTGAATTCGAGATGCAACAGGATTGATGTGAGGATATTCCCCTAATATGCTTCTGGTCAACACAATAGAGGAAGTAAATTCATGAAGAATATAGCGCTATTTTTCGCGCTTTCCGTCATCGTGTGTTCCATGCAGGCACAGGTGCCCGTGAAGAAAGATCTGATGCAGATCCTTGCAAAAATCCCTCCTCCCCCGGCAAGCGTCCGGGAAGCGTTTGCGAAGCTGAGCTGCGAGGAGAGAAACGGGAGTGTGAATTGCAGCGCAGCCACCCTGTTCGAGTCCGCTGACGTCGCATTGAAGGACGTTGAAGACGCGTATAAGGCTCAAGGAAAGGCAGGCAATGCTCCCCTGCCTCCGGGGGTATCTCCCGAGATGGCTAGGAAGGCGCAGGATCCTGAGATGAAAAAGAAGATGAAGGGAATGAGCAAGGAAGAGAAAATGAAAATGGCGATGGAGATGATGGATAACGGATCTGAGGGCCACTGGCTGGCAATGCGGGCGAGGATCGAGAAGCAGTAGGAATTTCCTGGGGAGCGGCCTGCGGTTGAGTGTTCCCTCTAGGTGCACCTGCAAATCCCCTATGCAGCCTTTGAGGTGGCATTCCCCTCCTAGCCGGGTGTCCTTCGAAGCCCCCGGTGGAGCGCTGAACGCTACGCCGGGGGATTCTTTTTTGCGGGTGGCTGATTCTTGGCCTTCACGCGACCGAGTCCTCCGCCGAACGCAGCTCCGAGGGCGACACCGATGCCGATCCCGACGGCAATATTGTCCAGTGCCACGCCGAGTGCCACACCCATGGCTATCCCCACAGCGATTCCGGTCGACAATGAGTTTGCTTTTTTTTGCGATCCTGCAGTGTCTGGAGGCTTGGTGTCATCCATTGTTACCTCTCCCGGAAAAGGGGCCATTGCTCCACTGATCGAACACCCGACGCCGAAGAGCAGTCACTCACCGACCACGATGACATAGAACTCACCCCTGGACTTCTCGTTGTCTTTCGCCGCGTGTGCCGCGGGGAGGTACACCCGGTGTGTCGCCGGGTCCAATGCCATTGTCTTCGCGCCTGTCGCTGTGGTGATCTTGCCCCTGGGAACAAGGAGATCGGGCGATTGCTCGCTGAAGATGTCAAGACTTCCGTCCTTGTTCGATGCATACACCAGCTGTGTACCGGGGTCAAAGGCCGTTGCATCGACGCCCTTGCCGATCGGGAATGTTCCGAGGATGGTTCCGTTGTCGGCGTTCACCACGGCGAGAAGCTGATTCCGCCCGCCGACGAAGAGACGCCGATGCTGCCGATCCATCGAAAGTCCGGTAGGCGTTGCGCAGGGCGCCAGGGGCCAGCGCGAATCGATAGCGAGTGTGGCGGCATTAAAACAGAGCACCTTGTTCTGATCCTCCAGATTGACAAAGACCTTTCCCTTGCCGTCTGCCACGGCAAATTCCGGACTTCCCTCCAGTTCGAGCGTCCCCACCACCTTCAGTGTGGCGGGATCGATTGCCGTGCAGTTCCCGCTCCCGCCGTTGAACGTGAAGATCCTGCGCGTGACCGGCTCAAACATGATGGCATCGGGTTTTTTTCCGGTCACCTGGATGGTCTGTAACGTGGTCAGCGTGGTCAGATTGAAGACGGTCACCGTTCCATCGCCTCCGTTGCTCGTAAATCCCAGACCGAGCTCGGGAACGAGGGCGATACCGTGTACGCCAGGAGTGTTCGGTATTGATCCCTCGACCTTTTTCGTGTCGATATTCACAACCTCGACGCGCGTCGCGTGCGACAAGTAGAGGCGGTGCGCCGAGGTGTCGTAGAGGGCATAATCCCACCCCCCGGTTCCGCCGACTTCAATGCTATCGATGATGCGTGGCAGCTTCTCCTGGCCTACAGCCGGTTGGCCGGGGTTGTGCAGAAAAATTGCCGCGATTGCCAGGATGACTGCGTGAAGACGTTTCATAAGTGGAGAGCCCTATTTAACCCACGTGAATGTATCGATCACTTTCAGCTCTTTTCCGGGTCGGGCGTCGACCGTCCGGAGGCTTGCAGTATTCCCCTGAAAAGTGATGAAGGTGATGCACGGAAATGATTTTTCAGCAGGGGTAAATGCGGTCCTGGGACCCGAGAGGGCGGGCTCTTTCCAGCTTGCACCCCCGGTGCCGTTGATGATATGCACCATACCGTGAAGAGAATCGACGGTGCCATCGGGCAGAAGCGGCTTCGACCGGAGATAGAGATGCGCGTGACCATTGAAAACAAAACGAGCTCCATGCTGTGTCCTCTCTGTTTCACCGCTTCGGCGCCGGGGAGCAAAGAATCACCTTGACTCCCCGGCGCACGATCGCGACACAATCAGGACGGCACACGTCCCTATTTCAAAAGGAGCATTTTGCGCGTTGCTGTGAATCTGTCGTTGTCAATCTTGACAAGATACATCCCGGAAGCCAGATCGCTGGCATTCCACACCTGCGAATATCTTCCGGATTCGCGAACGCCGTTGTACAGTTCTGCCACCATTCTGCCCATGACGTCATAGACTGTCACGCGGACCTGAGACCGGACCGGAATCTCATAGGATATCGTGGTCGACGGGTTGAAGGGGTTCGGGTAGTTCTGGAGCAATGCGTACGTGGATGCAACTGCCTGTCCCTGCCCGTTCACCGCGCTCAGCGTGTAGGTCCCGAGTGCGCCGATATTGGGGTCGCCGGGGAGGTTGCCGGTGAAGTAGGGGTTGACCCAGGAGGACGGAGGCGTCCAGCCCTTGCCTGTTGCGGGCGACGTGGGCAGGAGGTGGTAGTCGTTGTTGCCGTCGAGGGCGAACCACTCGTTGGTGAAGTAGGGCTGGTAGCTGGCGAAGAGGTTGGCTGCCTGGACGTCCATGATATCATGGGGAGCGGGCCGGCCGACGCCGTCGGACGGATAGTAGCGCACGAGACCTTTGAGGCTGTCGACGGAGTAGAAGAAGAGGTTATTGTCGTAGACGACGCGCAGGGTATCGGCTTTGGGCGTAATCTCGAGTTCCTGGTACATGTCGCCCATGATGTTGTTGTAGATCTGGGCGCGGGAGCTCTTGTCGACGAGGATGGCATAGCCCAGCTCGCCCACGCGTCGCCATCCGCCCGCGACGATGGTGTTGTTGTGGATGGTCATGTTGGTGAGGCGGAGCAAGGTCGGCGTGGAATTGAGTTTGATGCCGTTGCCGCCGGAGCTCCAGATCACGTTGTAGGCGATTTCGCCGATGGTGCCGTCTTTGACGTTGATGTTATCGCCGTCGGGAGCGCCGCACCATTTGATGGTATTGCGCAGGACGCTGGCCTTGCCGCCGTGCAGGCCGATACAGTCGTCGACGGTGGCGATGACGGTGTTGTCGGTGAAGACGGTGGAGGTGTTGTTCTGGTAATCGGAGTAGATGTCGAAGGTGCGGCGTGCGTGGCCGCTGTAGTCATTGCCGCCCGCCCAGAGGATGTTGGTCCACTTGACGCTGACGATCTTGCAGGAGTCGCCTTCGATGCCGCCCCACTGTCCGGGCAGGGT
>PMCM01000203.1 GCA_003154155.1 Ignavibacteriota bacterium
AAGGGCACGACCCATCCGTTGAAGTATACCGAGAGCGCGCTGACGATCAGGGCCACGGCAAGAAACGGCGCCATGAGACGGTACAGGCTGATGCCGCTGGATTTCAGCGCGGTCCACTCGCTTTGCGCCGAGAGCCGTGCGGTGACGAAAAGGCTGGCGAGGAGCATGGCGACAGGCACGATGAGCTTGATGATCTCCGGCACAAAATAGAAGTAGTACAGGAGGATGACATGNNAAATCGTCAAGTTTCTCCATCGCGTCGATCACGATAAACACGACGAGCACGGCAAGGAGGGAAAACGCCGCCGTGGCCAGGAATTGCCGGATGATATAGCGGTCGACGATTTTCATGGCGTCAGCGGATCCCGGGGGGCGTCGCCGGAGAGGGATGCCCGCATGCGGCGCGGCAACAGGTGCTGGAATACGCTCCAGTCGATGATGAGCGCCTCGCGCCCGACGCGGTACGTGAGATAGCAGCCGAGCGCGCCGATCACGATGTTGGCAACCCACATGCCCCAGAAGGGGGAGAGGATGGCGCGGTCGGCGAGTTTTTCTCCACCGATCAGGCACGCCCAGTACATCACAAAAAAGCCGAGGCTCAGCGTTGCGGCAATGCCAAAGCCGCCGCGGCGCGCCATGACCCCCAGCGGAACACCCACAAGCACGAACACGAGACATGCGGTCGGAATGGAGTATTTCTTGTGAATTTCCACCCAGTACTGGTCCATCTGCCGTTCGAGGGCATCAATGCGGAACAGCTCTGTGGTTACATTGGCCGTGAGATTTCGGGTCCTGATGAGCGCATTCTGGGGCTCCGCCGCTCCGGGAATGCTCCCCGTAGGGAGGTCTGTGCCCCACCTGCCCGCGCTCACGGCGTTCATTTCCGCCGCAGTCATAACAGAGAGTTCCCGTTCCAGGACAGCCTGTACGCGGTCAAGGCTGTCGACCACTGCCACCATCTCGGGCGCACCCATCTCCCGGTCTCCCCGCGAGAATGCGGATGCCTGGGACCGCTCAAAATCAAAACCCTCGACCGCCATCGCAATGCGATGACGGGTAAACCGGATCTTGCGATATGCTCCCATATCCTGGAGATTCAGCTCGTGGATCTCGCCATCCTCCAGGTACAGAATGATCTTCCGGAAATCGGAGGAGAAGGAGATCGTTCCCCGCACCGCCGTGATCACGACATTTGTCGTCGGATTGGAATAATCATACAGCGTCACCCCCTCGAGATCGTTTCCCGTCTGGGAGGCTTTCCTGACGAGCAGGCTGTAGCCGGGAATATCCTGGGAGAACACACCGTCGACAAGGGCGATCGTGGGCTTCTTCCTCCGGATGTCGGTGGTGAGCGCTTTCAGCCGGTGGTTCGAGTCGGGAAGGACGTCGTTGTTGAACCAGACCATGATGGCGCCGACGATGATCCCTGCAAGCACCACGGGCATCATCATGCGGTAGATGGAGACTCCTCCCGCTTTCATGGCGGTGATCTCATTGCGTGACGAGAGATCGCCGAATGCCATCAGCACGGCCACAAGAACGGACATCGGTACCGCCAACACCAGCATCCAGGCGAGGTTCAGGGCCACCAGCTCCATGATGACCCATGCCGTGAGCCCCTTGCCCACGAGCTGATCGATGAATTTCATTACGAACTGCAGCAGGAAGATGAACATCAGGGTCACGAGCGAAAAGAGAAATGGCCCTGCATGGGCACGAAGGATGTAGCGGGAGAGGAGCATGGCGCTGATAATATAGGTGAGAGGGGGCGTTTTTCCAAACCGCTTGCGTTTCTCAATCCTTTTCTCTATGTTTTTATAACCGCATTCGTGAAGGAGTCCAATATCGATTTGTTTTGATACAAGAAGTGCGCGAGGGACGTGGTGAATGTCGGTGTAATGGGAACTCGCGAAAATCGAATTGAACTCCTTGCTGCCAGAACACGCATCATATCGGTTGCCCATTCGATCCCTGACCTTATGGACAGTCTCCCTCTGCGCACTAGCCGTGCTCGGTGCCGGAGTGTTCGCGTTGGCCGATCCGGCGCCGCAACAGCAGATCATACCTCCCCAGCAGGGACTTTCATCCGCTCAAGATTCCACTAAAATTCCCGGGTTTGTACTCCCGGGCCAGCAGGATACGTCCAAAACCCGTCTCGGCCGGTTTCTCAACGCACAGGACAGCCTCCGCGCAGCACGTGCCGACAGCCTTCGGCGCGATTCGCTCAAGACGCGGATGATAACCATTGACAGTACCTACGTGGTCTGCAAGGATTCCACTGCGCGGCTGGCGCAGTTCCATGACTATCGCCACGAGCCGGATCAGGTGGAGCTCTTCCCCCGGCGTACCTATCCTCTGTTCGGCTCGCGGAAAGCCCCCAGCTATCGCAGGGATGTCGCAATCGACTCGACGGGGGACAATGTGCTGTTCCGGGAGAGCATGGGGGGGGAGAACGTGAGGATCCCCGTGAGTATCCCGTTCACCGACTACCTGCGCATGCGGGAACAGGAAGAATGGCGGCGAATTCTGGCCGAGGAAGCGCGCCACCCCAAGGCGCTCGTGGCACGGAACGATCTTGGCGAGCTGCTCAGTTCGATCACGCAAATCCAGATCCCTATTCCGCCCAACCCCATTTTCAGCATCTTCGGCAAACCCGAAATCAAACTGAATATCAGCGGTGCCGTGGATATCAAGGCGGGGTTCCGCAATACCCAGACTGACCAGACCACCATCTCCCGGCTCGACCAAAGCCGCAATGAACCCGATTTCAGCCAGGATGTGCAGGTCAACGTCAACGGCACCATCGGCGACAAGCTGAACATCCTGGCCGACTGGAACACGCAGCGTACATTCGAATACGAGAACCAACTGAAGATCAAGTACACCGGCTACGACGACGAAATCGTCCAGAGTGTGGAGGCCGGCAACGTCTCCCTCCAGACTCCCTCGTCGTTCATCGGGAGCAGCCAGGCACTTTTCGGTGTGAAGGCGAAATTCCAGATGGGCCCCCTGATGCTGACAGCGCTGGCATCGCAAAAGAAAGGGCAGATCAAGGAAGTCGCCGTGTCCGGAGGCGCGAATGAACAGACGTTCGAGATGCGCGCATACGAATATGCCACGAACCACTACTTCCTTGACACGACCTACATCGGCCAGTATGAGCGGTATTATAATACGGAGCCGCCGCAGCCTTCAAACCCCGAAATGCAGGTGGTGGAAGCAGAAGTCTGGGTGCAGCGGCAGGGTGGCATCCCCGATCCGAACGAACGGCAGGGGATTGCGTTCATCAAGCTCCCCGCCAAGACAACAGCCGGCTACTCGGATGATCTGCGCAATGCCACGGACGTCCCTGGGTCGATCGAGACCGGTCCTTTTGTCAAGCTCGACCCGTCACAATACGAGCTCGACGGTGACGGGTATATAGGGGAGTTGTCGCTCAACGCCAACGTCGGCGATCAACAGATTATCGGTATCGCTTACCGGGATGTCTCAAACCACCAGTTTGGCGAATTCACACGCGACATGGGAACGGACACCACTGCACTGGCCAGGAGGCTCGTGCTGAAGATGGTGAAGCCGAAAAACCTGATATCCAACGGGACGACGTACCCGACCGCGTGGAAACTTCTGCTGAAAAACATCTATCCGATTCAGGGCATCGGGCGCAATGTCAAAAAGACGGGATTCACACTGGACATCGTGCGCCGTATCCCCGGCGGCGCGGATCAGAACAGCATCTTGAACGAACCCCTCTTGCGGGTTTTTGGACTCGACAAGTACAACAGCGATGACACCCCTGCCCCGACCGGCGACGGGCAGTTCGACTATCGTCCCGGCCGCACCATCAATCAGGCGCGCGCCGAGATCATTTTCCCCAATCTCCGTCCATTCGACTCGCTGGTGGTTGATTACTTCAAAGCGAAAGGGACCGCTCTCTCGGATACGTCCGAATTCCTCTACCACGAAGTGTATGACACGACCCAGACTTTTGCGCAGCAGGCGCTGCGCAACCGCTATGTCATCCGCGGCAAGGCAACGGGGGAAGCCACGTCGCGGTACTCGCTCGGCTTTAACGTGGTGGAAGGGAGCGTGCAGGTGGCGCTGGACGGCCGTGCGCTCACGCTGAACATCGACTACACGGTCGACTATATCATCGGTGAAGTGGTGATCAAGAATGAGCGCGCCTTGGTGCCGGGCGCGAACCTCTCNNGTGGCCTTCGGATTCACGATGATGAACCTGAACCAGCAGACGTTGAGCGACAAGGTCCGTCTGGGCGAAGAACCGAGCAACAACACCATTTACGGCGTCGACGGATCTGCGACGTTCAATCTGCCTTTCCTGACCAGGGCGCTGGACGCCTTGCCGCTGATTCAGACGCGCGAGCCGTCACAGATCAAAATAAGCGGCGAAGCGGCGTACATGTCGCCCGATCCCAACACCTTGAAAAGTACCATTCCCAGCGACAACGGTGAGGGCATCGCGTATATCGACGATTTCGAGGCAGCCCGCAAGACGATTCCTGTCGGCATCTCCTACGCGGCCTGGACGCTTGCCAGTCCGCCTGCGGACAACGTTCTTTTCAATAACGTCCCCGACACGGTCAAGGCCTATTCCCGCGGCCGCATGGTATGGTTCAACCGCCTGCCGACCGATGTCGCGCTGACCGATATCTACCCGCGCAAGCAGCCGGGGAGTGCGGCGAATGACCAGGCGACGGTGCTGGATTTCCGGTACTTCCCCAACAAACGGGGCCAGTACAACTATAGCATGGATCTTGCAAATACGCTCACCCCGTCGAAGAACTGGGGGGGCGTCATGAAACCGTTGTCGGTGTCGGCAATCAATCTCTCCAAAGAAAACATCAACTTCGTGGAACTCTGGATGCGGGTCGACAAGGCGCCGCCCGGAGCGAAGATGATCATTGACATGGGCGCGATCAGTGAAGACGTCATCCCCAACCGCATACTGAATTCGGAAGACCTTGTAAAGAGCTCCTATCCGAACGGCGTCCTGCAGGACGGGGAGGACGTCGGGATCGACATGATCAGCGATGATCAGGAGCGGGCACAGTATGCGGCGCTGGTGGCAAAGTATCCCGAACTTGCCGATGATCCCAGCGGGGATGACTACTATTTTTCCAATGGCACGGTAGGCACGGCTGCGGAAGATTTTTCGCACATCAACGGGACCGAAGCCAACAAAGACGGTCCTTCAGGCCGTATCCCCGATACCGAAGATCTAAACTCCAACGGCGTGGTGGACCTGGCCAATTCCTATTTCGAATATGAGATCTCCCTTGACACGACCGTCGCCCGCAACCCGCGGATCGTGGGTGGGGGGAACAAGGGGTGGTTCCAGTTCCGCATCCCCGTAGGCGAGTTTGCACGCGTGGTCGGCACGCCGACACAGGAGAATATCGAGTTCATCCGGGTGATGTTTGCCAACTCGCCGGATACCATTGCCGTGCGTATCGCAGATTTCTCCCTTGTCGGCAACCAGTGGCAGAAGCTGCAGAAAGACGCCGCAGACTCCCTCTATGAGCTGACTGTCGTGAGCATCGAAGACAACCCGGACTACGACTCCCCGCCGGGCGTCGCGCGTGAACGGGACCGCACGCAGCCCGATCTCAACGTGCTTGCGAACGAACAATCCCTGGCCATGAAATTCAAAGGGCTCCCCGCCGGCGAAGACCGTCAGGGGGTCAAGTTCTACACCTACAAGTCGTTGGACCTGTTCGATTATCGCATCATGAAGATGTTCGTGCACGGCGATGCGTCGTTCCACTACGTCGATGCAAACCACTATGATGCCGAGATGTTCTTCCGGTTCGGGCTGGACAGCCTGAACTACTATGAATACCGTGCGCCCATCCGGAGCGGTTGGGACCCCCTGAATGACGTTGTCATCCATTTCGCCGACATCACGGCTGCCAAGCAGGCGCGCGATTCCAGCAATGTCCTTTCCGATCCGATTCCTGTCGCGGGCGGACCACCGGGCGCCACCTACAGGGTGCTGGGCAATCCCTCGCTGACCCAGATCGTGTATCTTGCCCTGGGCGTCGCCCACCCCGCGGGCAAGGGCAATGACAAGCCATTGGTCGGCCAGGTGTGGTTCAACGAACTGCGTCTGACATCCGTCGACAACACGCCGGGATGGGCGTACCGGTTTGACACGCAATTGAAGCTTGCCGATGTCGGATCTGTGGCGTTTAACTATTCACGCGTCGACCCCAATTTCCATACGCTGGAACAGCGTTTCGGGTCCAGGCAGCTGACCACCGGGTGGGGGCTCAATACGTCCTTCCAATTGGAAAAGCTATTTTCCGAAGACTGGAACGGGACGACCATACCGGTGTCGTACTCGCATACGGAGTCGAAAGTCACGCCGAAGTATCTGCCAAACTCCGACGTCCTTGTTACACAAGCCGCAGAGCAGCTGCGGCAACGGATTCTGCAGAACGGCGGCACGGAGGCCGATGCCCAGGCGGCGGCGGACGGGGTGACCCAGGAGGCTATCTCGCATCGGGTCACGGATACGTACGCGGCGCCCAATTTCCGGATCAATTTCCCTTCAAACGCGTGGTACATCCGGGATACGTTCAACAAGCTCTCATTTGGGTTCACCTATACACGCTCGGCGGAAAACAGCCCGGCAATCGTCAGCCGCGTTTCCTGGTCCTGGAATGCGCGGATTGCCTATGCGCTGACATTTTCGCCGGACTATTTCATCCAGCCGTTCCGGAATCTCTTCGACGGGATTTGGCTGCTCGATGACTACAAAGACTTCAAGCTCTACTTCGCTCCCACCAGTTTCAACTGGTCGTTCAGCACCATCCGGTCGCGCGACAATTCCCTGCAACGCACCACGGGGGCGCAGGAGATCATCTCCCGCAACTTTTCCGCTTCCCGGCAGGCGGGATTCGCCTGGAAGCTGACGGAAAACGGTCTTGCGAATCTTGCCGGCGACTACAACGTGAGCGTCGAATCCAGCTTGCTGAATCTGGAGCTGGACCAATTCAACCAGCAGCGCTCCTGCTCACAGATACTCGGCGACATGTTCTTTGGGGGTCATCTTATCGACTTCGGACAGGACACCCGCTTCAGCCAGCGAAACAATTTCACCACCCGGCCGAGTATTCCGAATATCTTTAATATCAAGAAGTTCCTGGATCTCCAGTTCGGCTATTCCTCCGACTACAGCTGGCAAAATACTTTGACAGCGGGGGATTTGGGAAAATCCGCCGGGTACAACGCGAACGTCAATCTCTCCATCAATTTCCGGATGAAGCAGTTGTTCGATCCTCTGTTCGAGTCAAAAGCCACACCCGGAGCGCCTGCGCCAGGCACGTCGACCCGGGGCCGGAGAGGAAGCACCGAAAGCGGGGCTGCACCGATTGCCGGCGATTCCCTCCACGTCGCCGACAGCACCACGTCCCTCAAAGGCATGGACAAGCTCCTGAACCAGCTGACGAATCTCGCCCGTGTGCTCATCAAGGTTCCGTTCCTCGACTATGACAACGTCAATGTGACATTCACCCAAACGAACAGCGCCCAGAACAGCGGGGTGGTCGGCAGCACCGGGTTCGTAAACTTCTGGGGCCGGATGCCGTTCTTCCAGGATGCAGATCCGAAGTATGGCCCGTCGCGCCTGTACCAACTGGGGCTCATCAGCGATCCCAATGGCACGCTGACGAATTTCGGCGTGCGCTCCAAGTTCCCGTTCTTCGGATGGGATGTAGAGCCGGGAGTGCGTGCGCCGGGAGGCCTTCTGGTGAACACATTCCGGCAGAACAACAGGCTGTCGTTCAAGACCTCCCGCGCCCTCTGGGAGGGTGCCCGTCTGGATCTCAACTGGAATGTCGGCTGGGCGTACAACCGCACTCAGAACATCACGACAGACAGCATGTACGGCATACCGACCCAGGTCAACATGACCACCTCGGGAAGCGTGGATCGTTCGTTCCTGACTTTCCCGGATGTCCTCTTCCTGGGGACGTTTAAGACAAGCCTGAAAGAGGTGAGTAAGAAATATGCCGAGATGAAGGCGGACCCGAGCAATACCGCGAGCGATGAAGAAAAGATGAGTACCGCATTTGAACAGGGGTTCGAAGCGCTGCCGTTCCTCAAAAAGCTCACCGGCGATTACTACCCGCGGGTGAACTGGAGTTTCCGGTGGGATGGCCTCGAAAAACTTCCCCTGTTCGCGAATTTCGTCAGCAAGCTCTCGCTCGACCATGCGTACAATTCCAATTACACCCGGCAATTCGAGAACATCACGGGTGGCGGGGGGGAACGGACAGATGGTCAGCGGGTCATGTACGGATTTGCCCCCCTCGTCGGCCTCAACTTCACCTTTAAGGAGCTGTGGAAGGGGAGTTTCGGGGCAAATCTGCGCTATAACACGACCACGTCGTACGACTTGACGACCTCCTCGCGGAATATCGTGGAAGCGCTTTCCAGGGAGCTCTCCGTTACCGGATCGTATTCGCGGCGCGGGTTTGAAATTCCATTTTTCGGTCTGGCGCTGAACAACGACATCGACGTGAGCTTCTCCTATTCGGTCACCCAGAACTCGCGGACCACCTACGATGTTTCAACCTTGGACATTAACATCACAGGCACGCCGCTGGAAGGCACCACACGCACCGTGATGGAGCCGCGGATCAAGTACGTCCTGAGCCAGCGCGTCACCGCGTCGGTGTATTACCGGTACACAAAAATCGCCCCCGATGATTCGGGCTCGCGCATCCCCGGCAGCACTACGAATGAAGCCGGTCTTGATATCCACATTTCGATTCAATAGTCAGGGAGGGCGCGCATGGATGAATCCAAAGGTCGCATACTCTGGGTCGACGATGAGATCGATCTCCTCCGGTCGCATGTCCGTTTGCTCACCGAACGGGGCTATGCCGTGGAGACCGTCACCAACGGCGAAGATGCGATCGGACTCGTGCGGCAGACCGCATTCGATCTCGTGTTCCTCGACGAGATGATGCCAGGCATGGGGGGGCTGCGGACGCTGCAGGAGATCAAGGAAATCCGGCCGAATGTCCCCGTGGTGATGATCACCAAAAATGAAGAAGAGTCGCTGATGGAAGATGCCATCGGCGGCAAGATCAGCGATTATCTGACCAAACCGGTCAACCCCAGCCAGGTGCTCATGGCTTGCAAGAAATTCCTTGAAGGAAAGAAGATCACAGGGGCGGCGATCTCAAAGGACTATATCAAGGAATTCAACGGTGTCTCCCTCGCGCTTATGGAGGGACCCGGTTACGAGGAATGGATAGACATCTACACCCGGCTGGTGGGGTGGGGATTGGAGTTCGACCGGCATCCCGAGCTTGGACTGAAGCAAACGCTGCAAGACCAGATGCGGGAATGCAACCTCGCATTCGGCAAATTCATCGAGCGCAACTACCACAACTGGATGGAACAGACCGAGAACCGTCCGGCGCTCTCGCACGAGATCGTCGACCGTTTCGTCATACCCGAAATGCAACGGGGGAAATCGGTGTTCTTTTTCGTTATCGATTGCATGCGGCTCGACCAATGGCAGGTATTCGAAGAGACACTGCATGAAGTGTTTGACATCTCGTGCCGCTATTACTACAGCATTCTCCCCACCGCAACGCCGTACTCGCGGAATGCCATCTTCAGCGGCTCATTTCCAAGTGACGTCGAAAAACGTCATCCGGAGTTGTGGGACAAAGCGGAAGATGATGAAAGCAGCAGAAACCGGTACGAGCGCCAGTTCCTGGAGAAGCTTCTTGAGCGGCGGCGGATCACCCTGAAGCCGGAATTGAAGTACGTGAAGATCCTCGACCCGGAATTCGGCAGAAGCATCGAGTCTACGATCAACTCATACGCCGCGTCTCCGCTCACGGCGATCGTGGTGAATTTCGTCGATATGCTGGCGCACGGACGATCGGATTCGTCTCTTCTCAAGGAAATCGCCCCCGACGAATCGGCGTATCGCTCCCTCACCCGTTCGTGGTTCCTGCATTCCTCGTTGTACGGCATGCTCAAGACCCTTGCGCGCAACAAGAACGTGACGATCGTGCTCACGACCGATCATGGCAGCATCCGGAGCCTCAGGGGGTCGAAGGTGCTGGGTGACCGGGAAGCATCCACCAACCTGCGCTACAAGTACGGCAGGAACCTGAAGTGCGACGAGAAGGCCGCCATTTATGTAAAGAACCCGAAGGATTACCGGCTCCCGGAGCGGGGAGTTGCGGTCAATTACATCATCGCCAAAGAAGACTATTACTTCGTGTACCCGACGGACTATCACAAATATCTCGCGCAATACCGTGACAGTTTCCAGCACGGGGGCGTGTCGATGGAGGAAGTGATTCTCCCGGTGGTGCGCATGGAGCCCCGGGGATGACCGCCATCGTGACGCAGTCGGCGGCGGAGACAGAGGCGCTGGGAAGGGAACTGGGCCGGGGGTTGCAGGGGGGGGATGTTGTCGCCCTGACGGGTGCCCTGGGGAGCGGAAAAACGAGGTTTGTGGCGGGCGTTTGTCAGGCACTCGGTGCTGTGGGCCATTTTGGGAGCCCCACCTTCACCCTGATCAACGAATATCCAGCCGCCCGCTGCACGGTGATCCACGCCGACATGTACCGCATAGCGGATCGCGCCCAGGCATATGACGTCGGCTTGATGGAGTATTTCCGGCCTCCGTTTGTCTGCCTTATCGAATGGGCGGAACATGTCCTTGACCTCCTCCCTCCCGAGCACTATCTTATAGCATTCGAGCATTGCACCGATGAAACGGAACGCCGGATTACCATCCGCAGGCCGGATGATGGTGCGGCATGAGGGTCCTCGGCATTGAAACCGCCACATCGGTATGCGGCGTCGCGCTCGTGGATGGGGTGCGCGTGGAGGCGGAGCGCTCGCTTGACGAACGGTATGCACATGCCGAAAGACTCTTCGGCTTTCTCGACGAAGTGCTTGAAAGCGCGGCGATCGGCTTGTCCGCGATACATGGCATCGGGGTCTCCATAGGTCCGGGGTCCTTCACCGGGCTCCGGATTGGCCTAAGCGTGGTCAAGGGGCTGCATCTGGCGACCGGGATCCCGGTGGTTGGCGTACCCACATTGGAAGCCCTGGCGCAGCACGGGTTGCTGGAGGCGCGGGCCGCGGGCGGCGATGCCCTGTTAGCCGTGCTGGATGCGCGTCGCGGGGAAGTCTACTGGCAGCTGTTTGTTCCGGGAGACCTGTCGGCGCGACAGCTCACTGATGTTCACGATGGGCCGGTCGAGGAGATCCTCGCCAGTCTTCCCCCCGGGCGAATCGTCGTGACCGGGGAGGCTCGTCAGCAAGTGGTGGACGGACTTGTTGCGGCCGGCGTGGAAGCCTCCCGCATGCGAATGCTCACCGCGCCGGCCGCTGCATGCTCGGCCGTGGCGGTTGCCAGGCTGGCAGGTGTGATGATGGANNCCGACGGGCTCTGGACGAAATGCGAGGGGTGCGGCGAGATTATCCACAAGACGGAGCTGCAGAAGAGCCTGTATACGTGTGCGAAGTGCGGCATGCATTTCCGGATCGGCAGCACGGAATACTTCGAAATCCTGCTGGACCCGGGGTCGTTCAAGGAGCAGGATCGCCGCATGCGTTCGAGCGATCCGTTGAAATTTGTCGACACGAAGAAGTACAAGGACCGGACCACGGAAGCCATCAAGAAGACGCATTTGAATGACGCCGCACGCTGGGGAACGGGAACGATGAACAAGCTTGCGGTGGTGATGGCGGCAATGGACTTCAGCTTCATCGGCGGAAGCATGGGTTCCGTGGTCGGAGAGAAGATCGGCCGCGCCATCGACCGTGCGTGGAAATCGCGTGCGCCGCTCATCGTCGTCTCCTCCAGCGGAGGGGCAAGAATGATGGAGGGCGCGTTATCGCTTATGCAAATGGCCAAAACCAGCGCCAAGCTCTCGCGCCTCGCCGATGCACGTGTGCCGTATGTCTCCATCCTGACGGATCCCACCACAGGAGGCGTCACCGCCAGTTTTGCCATGCTCGGCGACGTGAATATCGGGGAACCGGGTGCGCTGATCGGGTTCGCAGGCCCGCGTGTCATCAAGCAGACGATCGGTAAAGACCTTCCCCCCGGGTTCCAGCGGTCGGAATTCCTGCTGGAGCATGGATTTCTGGACCTGGTCGTTCACCGCAAAGACATGAGGCAGACGGTCCACCAGCTTTTGTCGATGTGGCGATAGGGGAGGTGACCGTGCATAGCGCAAACCTGAAAATCCTGCATGCGCCCGCCGACCTCCAGACCATGGCCGACGCATGGCGCCGCTCGGGAAAGCAGATTGGCTTTGTCCCGACGATGGGCGCGCTCCATGAAGGACACGCCGCTCTCATGCGGCAAGCCCGCGCGGCATCAGATGTGGTCGTCGCATCACTCTTCGTCAACCCCACGCAATTCGGCAAGGGGGAGGATTTCGCGAAATACCCCCGCACGCTTGACAGCGACCGGGAACGTGCCCGTGCAGAGGGAGTGGACGTGCTGTTTGTGCCCGACTCCGCAGCCATGTATCCCACCGGGTATGCGACATTCGTCGACGTCGAAGGACTCAGCTCGGTGCTGGAAGGCGCTTCGCGGCCGGGACATTTCAGAGGCGTGGCCACAGTGGTCATCAAGCTGCTGAACATCGTCAAGCCGCACACGGCGTATTTCGGACAGAAGGATGCACAGCAGGTCGCCGTCGTAAAACGGATGGTCGCGGATCTGAACATCGACGCGCGAATCGTCGTCGTGCCGACCGTGCGGGAGCCGGACGGACTGGCGTTGAGCTCCCGGAATGTGTACCTGGATGCCGCACAGCGATCCGGGGCTCCCGTGCTGCACCGCGCGTTGCGGGCCGCCGCAGAGCGGATCCGGCACGGAGTGACCGATGCGCCGGGTCTCAAGGCTGAGATGGCAGACATGATTACGTCGGCCTCTTCAGGGGTGGTCGACTATCTCTCGGTCGCGCATGCGGAGACGCTTATGGAATTGACAACCGTGAGCACAGGGGTACCAGTGCTCATTTCCCTTGCCGTCCGGTTCGGCACGACCCGGCTTATTGACAATATCCTGGTGGATTCAAATTCGTAATCTGCGAGAGGGGGAATCCTGACACGAATGGAACGACACCTTGCTGTGGTGATNNTGGCGGCGGGCAAGGGCACCCGCATGCTCAACCCGTCAATGGCGAAAGTGATGTACACCATCGACGGCAAGCCGATGATTGAACATGTCGTTGATCTTGCCCAGCGTGTCCGGGCACAGCGCATTGTCGCCGTGGTCGGCTGGCATAAAGATTCGGTGATCTCACACCTGAACAGGACCGGCCACCATGTTATCTGCGTTGATCAGACACCGCAGCTCGGGACGGGGCACGCGGTGATGCAGGCCGAAGAGCCATTGCGCGACTTTACGGGGGATGTGCTGGTTCTCTCGGGGGACGTGCCGCTGCTTTCCAGCGCAACGGTGGAGCGGCTCCTGGCCTTTCACCGTTCGGCTCCCGCCGCAGCCACATTGCTCACTGCCATTCTGTCAGATCCGACCGGTTACGGGCGCATCCTGCGCGACGACGAACTGCGAGACGCCGGCACGCCCGGCTCCGCCAGCAACGGCCATGTCCTGGGCATCGTGGAACACCGTGATGCCACGCCGGCACAGAGAGAGATCAAGGAGATCAACACCGGGATTTATGTTTTTGACAAAGTACGCCTCTTTGAGGGCCTCCAGCACATTACCACCGACAACTCGCAGCATGAGTACTATCTGACGGATGTGTTCAAATATTTCTGGCGGAACCAACTCCCGGTACGGGCTGTTCCGGTGGATGAGGAGGTGGAGGTCCGGGGCATCAATACGCTGGAACAGCTGGAAAGCGCCCGGGCCGCATTCGGGCAACGGAAGGGTTGACAAATCTTCAAGGAATGTGTATTTTAGAGTCGGGCATTCCCACACAATGTGAACCGAAGGGCTGAAGCGATGAAACGGTACATGGTTATGGCGCTTGTGGCGATGGTCGCGACATCAACGGTGGCGTGGGGGCAATTCAAATCGCAGGTCGAACAAGAATCCCGGGTCTCCGACGGCATCATTCAACGTCCGGACGCGTCGTTCCTCTTCGGATGGTTCAATCCGGAGAATTTCCATATGCGGCAGTCATTGTCGTTCTCGTATCTGACCATGGGAGGAGCCGGGGCTTCGCTCGGCACCTACACCAACAGCATGATGTATGAATTTACCCAGAATCTGAACGCACGGGCGGACGTCAGCCTGAGCTACTCACCATTCGGCAGTTCGTCGATCATGGGCAAGGGGCTTGGCAACAGTCTGAGTTCCGTCTACCTGAGCAGGGCCGAGCTGAATTACAAGCCATGGGACAATGTCTATGTGCAGTTCCAGTACCGGCGCCTGCCCTATGGATACTACAATTCACCATTCTCGTCACCGTGGTTTGGTGGGGAAGGGTACTGACGCTGGCGCAAATCCATGACATAAGAGTGGATGCTGACAAACCGAGGACATCCGCGGCACGGGGGTGGCTCCTCGGTTTTTCGTTCTCTCCGTGTGACTGATGAAGTTCAGGTTCCCTCCACGCACGCTGCCGACCGGCGTCTTCCTCAATCTGGCGATCCTCGCCCTCCTGGTGATCGTCGCATATCTTGCCTACTCATTCGTGCTTCGCCTCACTGTCGCGCCGACGCTGGATGCGACCCGTGACGGTGATCCGCAGGGGAAGGCGATTCAGGTGGACGTGATCAACGGGTGTGGAGCGGCGAAGGCGGGAACCCAGTGCACGCAGTACCTCCGCAGCCGCGGGTATGATGTCGTCGAAGTGCGGAACTACCACCGCTTCGACGTCCGCACATCGCTCGTCATCGCGCGCACCTCCAACATCAGGAATGCGGAGAAAGTAGCGACCGCGCTGGGCATCCCATCGACACGGATTATTCAGCAACTGAACCCGGATTTGTTTGTCGACGTGTCCGTGCTGATCGGGCATGACGTACAATCACTAAAACCATCACAGTAGGGAGATCACCCGGTGAAACCCGCAATCGTGGCGAAGCACATCGCTGAACTGGCATTGAGCAAAAAAGCCCAGGAGGTGGTGATTATGAACCTCCGCGGACTGAGCAGTGTGACGGACTATTTCGTCGTATGCTCGGGTGATACGGACGTGCAGGTGAAGGCGATTGCTGATGCAGTGCACGATGGACTCGCCAGACAGGGGGTTGGCGTGTGGCACCGGGAAATCGGGAGCCCGAACTGGGCGCTGCTGGATTACGTCGATGTGGTGCTGCATGTGTTCCATAAGCAGACACGCCCGTTCTACAATCTGGAGAAGCTCTGGGGCGACGCGGAGATCAAGCACGTGCATGATACCCCGCCTGCGCCGAAGAAGAAAACCCCGTCACGCAAATCACCAACAAAAAAAGCCGCTCCACGGAGAAAAGTCGCTTCATGAGAGAATATTTACGCACAGCGATAGCTCAAGCACTGCACCACGTCGGGATCCCCGCTCCCGGCGCGATCGTCGTGGAACGTCCCCGCGGCGACGGGCATGGCGATCTGACGACGAATGTCGCGCTCGCCGCCGCAAAACAGGCGGGCATGAAGCCGCGCGACCTCGCACAGCAGATTGCGGCACACCTGGCCGTGGATCCGGCAATGGTCGCCCACGTCGAAGTGGCCGGACCCGGTTTTATCAACGTGACCTTTACCGAAGCCTTCTTTCGCAGGCAGATGGAGCAGCTCCTGACAGAGGGGGAAAGCTTTGGCCGCTCGCACGCAGGACACGGCAAGCGCATTCAGGTGGAATTCGTCAGCGCGAATCCTACCGGCCCCCTNNTACTATTTCAACAACGCCGGGCGCCAGATGCGCATTCTGGGAGACTCCGTGCGACTGCGCTATCTGGAGCTTCTGGGTGATGCCGTTGATTTTCCTGCCGACTACTACCAAGGGGAATATATTCGCGAGATTGCGGCCCATGCGCGCGCGCAAAAGGGGGATGGGCTGCGCCAGGAACCCGCAGAAGGCTTTTTCAAATCGATTGCGGAAGAGGAGATCTTTGCCGATATCCGCAAAACCCTGGAATCGATCGGCATCGTCTTTCAATCGTTCTACAATGAGCACTCCCTCTATACCGAAGGCAAGATCAACGCCGTGATCGAGGCGCTCACACTGCGCGGGCTTACCTACGAGCAGGACGGCGCGCTCTGGTTCAAAACATCGACACTGGGGAACGAAAAAGACAAAGTCATCGTCAAGAGCTCGGGTGAACCCACCTACCGCCTGCCGGATATCGCGTATCACGTGGAGAAGTTCAAGAGGGGATATGACACCATGATCGACATCTTCGGGGCCGATCATATCGCGACATATCCCGATGTGCTGGCAGCACTCAAGGCGCTCGGGTACGACGCCGGCAAGGTGAAGGTCCTGATCCACCAGTTTGTGACCATCACGCAGGGCGGGGAAGTGGTCAAGATGTCCACCCGGAAGGCGAACTTCATCACGCTGGACGAGCTCATCGCCGACGTGGGCGCCGATGTGGTCCGTTATTTCTTCCTGATGAGAACGATTTCGAGTCATTTGAATTTCGACCTCGCGCTGGCCCGGCAACAATCGGACGAGAACCCGGTCTACTATGTGCAATACGCGCACGCGCGTATCTGCTCTATTCTGCGCAAGGCAAACGATGAGCAGGCAGAGACGCCGGCGGGAGCAACGGGATCTGTGAACGCGGTATACGTGTTTCAACACCCCAGCGAGCTGGCGCTTATCCGCAAGCTGTTGGAACTGGAGGAAGTCGTCGAGCAGGTAGCCACACTGCTGCAACCGCATCACTTTGCAACTTATGCACAAAGCCTGGCAACCACCTTCAGCGCCTTCTATCGCGACTGCCACGTTCTCGGCGAGGCGCCCGAAGTGACAGCCGCACGTCTCAAACTCGTTCAGGCCACTAAAATCACACTGGCACGCGCGTTGGCATTGATGGGCATGACTGCGCCGGAGAGGATGTAATGGGAATTAAGCCCGATCACTGGATACGCCGCATGGCGCAGGAACACCGCATGATCGAACCATTTGTGGAGCAGTCCATGCGTAGCGGTGTTGTGAGTTTTGGGATATCCTCGTATGGCTATGACATTCGTGTGAGCAACGAGTTCAAGATCTTCACCAACGTCAACTCGGCTGTGGTCGACCCTAAAAACTTCGATCCGGCTTCCTTCGTCGACTACAAAGGCGATGTGTGCATCATCCCGCCCAACTCGTTTGTGCTCAGCCGTACGGTGGAATATTTCCGCATCCCGCGCGACGTGCTGGTCATCTGCC
>PMCM01000071.1:0-2236 GCA_003154155.1 Ignavibacteriota bacterium
TCTTTGTACTTCTTCAGCTCGTCTTCGAAACGGTCGCCCCGCCCTTCCTCGCCATCATCATCGTCAGAATTGCTGTAATCGAGAATGCTCATCGCCGCTCCGTAGGGGGACATCGTCCACCAGTAATAAATCCAAAAAANNCCTGAAGAGGTGACGCTGGTGGCAGTGTCCAAGACCTTTCCCGCCGAGATGGTGGCGGAAGCGGTCGGGGCCGGTGTGGCGGATATCGGCGAAAACTATGTGCAGGAAGTGCTCGCTAAACGCGAGATACTGTCATCCGAGGCGATCCGGTGGCACTTCATCGGACACTTGCAGTCCAATAAGGTCCGTCAGGTTGCCGGCTGGGTCCATCTGGTGCACGCGCTCGAGAGCGCGTCGGTTGCGCGGGAACTCGAGGCACGGGCGGTACGTTCCGGTCGTGTCATCGAGGTGCTGATCGAGGTGAACACCACAGGGGAGTCGTCGAAATTTGGCCTTCCACCCGAACGCGTCCCGGAGTTCATCCGCTCACTCGAACCGCTCTCCCACATCCGGATCGGGGGGTTGATGACGATCGGGCCGTTTCTTCCGGACCCTGAAGGATCACGCCCGATGTTTCGTACCCTGCGGGTGTTGCGCGACGAGATCGCCCGCACTCCGCAGCACAACGTGCATCTCCGTCACCTGTCGATGGGGATGACCGGTGATTTTGAAGTCGCCATTGAAGAAGGGGCGACACTTGTGCGCATCGGCACGGCGATATTCGGATCGCGCAAGAAACCGTCGTAGGCGGAGGACGCCATGAAACTGACACCGCTGGACATACGCAAACAGGAATTCAAACGGGTGATGCGGGGCTATGATCCTGTGGAGGTGGACACCTTCATGGACATGATGGCCAACGAGTTCGAAGAGGTGCTCAAGTCCCAGAAGGAAATGCGCGATCGCGTGGTGGAACTGGACGTGCAGCTGCGGGACTACCGCCAGATCGAGAAGACCCTCCAGCAGACGCTCCTTCAGGCACAGGAGACAACAGGAAAGACGTACGAAGCCGCACGGAAGGAAGCCGAGTTGATCACCCGGGAGGCGGAACAAAAAGCCGCGCGCATCGTCGAACAGGCGCACGACGAACACGCTCGCGTCAAGAACGAAATTATTCAGCTGACCAGCCGGAAAGAAGCGCTCATCCAGCAGCTGCGCGTGGTGCTGAGCGCGGAGCTGGATTTGCTCAAAACGCTTGAACTGGGAACGGCAAACGGACTGGTGACACCGTCGGCCGCCGGCACGGGAAAAGCCTCCATCGACCTGGATGCGATTGCAAAATCTCTTGACCATGACACCACTGCGCAAACTCATTGACGAGGCGGTTGCCTTCCTGCGGACAGCAACCTCCGCAACTCCGCGGATAGGCATCATCCTGGGCACCGGGCTGGGCGGACTGGTGAAGGAGATCGCCGTGGAGAAGGTGATTGACTACGCCGAGATCCCCCATTTCCCGCTTTCGACGGTGGAGTCGCACCACGGCAAACTGATCTTCGGGCGATTGGGCGGGAAGGAAGTTGTTGCCATGCAGGGACGCTTCCACTACTACGAGGGATACACCATGCAGCAGGTGACATTCCCCGTACGCGTGATGAAGTTTCTGGGCGTGCAGACGCTGCTGGTTTCCAACGCGGCCGGCGGGATGAATCCCCAGTTCCGCAAAGGCAGCGTCATGATCATCACCGACCACATCAATCTGCTCGGCGACAATCCGCTGATCGGGCCAAACGATGAAACGCTCGGTCCCCGGTTCCCCGACATGTCGGAACCGTACAGCAAGCGCTTGATTGCGCTGGCCGAGGAGGTGGCGCTGGAGCTCCGCATCAGGGTGGAACGCGGGGTCTTTGTCGCGGTCCCGGGCCCCAACCTCGAAACGCGCGCCGAGTACCGCTTCCTCCGGCTGATCGGTGCCGACGTGGTCGGCATGTCCACTGTGCCGGAAAATATCGTCGCAGTCCATATGGGGCTTGCCGTGCTGGGCTTCTCCATCATTACGGATGAGTGTTTTCCCGATGCGCTGCAACCCGCACGTGTCGAAGAAATTATCGCCGTGGCCGGATCCACCGAGCCGAAATTGACGGCGATCATGAAGGGCGTCGTCGAACGGCTCCCTGCTGCATAAAGGATCGTCCTGAGTGTTTAAGAAGCTGAACGAACGGGTCTCATACCCCGCCATCGAACAAGAGATCCTGGCATTCTGGAAGGAACACGGGAT
>PMCM01000071.1:2302-35132 GCA_003154155.1 Ignavibacteriota bacterium
CTTCCCGTGGAAATCGAGGTCGAGAAACAACTCGGCTTCAAGAACAAGGAAGATATTGTCCGCTACGGAGTGGCGGCGTTCAACCAGCAATGCCGGGAGTCGGTGTGGAAGTACAAGACCGAATGGGAGCAGATGACCGAACTGATGGGATACTGGGTGGATCTCCGTCACCCGTATGTCACGTTCGAAAACACCTACATCGAGTCGATCTGGTGGGCGCTCCAGCGGTTCTATGACGAAGGAATGATGTACAAAGGATTCAAGATCCAGCCGTATTGCCCGCGCTGTGAAACCCCCCTGTCGTCCCACGAGGTGTCGCTGGGATATGAAGACGTTAAGGACGCCAGCGTGTATGTGCGCATGCGCCTGAAAAGTGCTCCCGATACCGCATTCCTGGTATGGACCACGACGCCGTGGACACTGATCTCGAACGTAGCCCTCGCCGTGGCGCCCGATGTCACGTATGTCACCGTCAGCCATAAAGGCGAAAAACTGATCCTTGCGGAAGCGCGCCTGGGAGTGCTCGAAGGGGACTACACCATTCTCGAGCGGCGGAAGGGCCGCGAACTCGCCGGCCTGGAGTACGACCGGCTGTTCGCCTACCATCCCGTAGATCGCAAAGGGTTCTTTGTCGTCGAGGCGGACTTTGTGACGACGGAAGACGGCACCGGCATCGTGCATATGGCACCGGCCTACGGCGAAGACGACTACCAGACAGGGCGCACATTCAACCTGCCGGTGATCCACCCGGTGAACCGGAGCGGCGCGTTCGGGCCGGAAGTCACGGAGTTCGCGGGGATGTTTGTGAAAGACGCCGATCCGCTGATCATCCGCAACCTCAGGGAACGCGGCATCCTCTACAAAAAAGAGACCATCACCCACAGTTATCCGCATTGCTGGCGCTGCAAAACCCCGCTCCTGTACTACGCCCGGGAGTCCTGGTACATCAGCACCACGAAGTTCGCCGACCGCATGATCGCGTTGAACAAGCAGATCAACTGGGTGCCGCCCGAAGTAGGGGAAGGCAGGTTCGGCAACTGGCTGGAAGAGAACAAGGATTGGGCGCTCTCACGCGACCGGTTCTGGGGAACCCCGCTGCCCGTCTGGATCTGCGAGGAGTGCAAGGCCCAGAAGTGTGTCGGCAGCATCGCCGAACTCCGCCGGGGCGACAATGTGCGGGAACCCCTGGACCTGCACAAGCCGTTCGTTGATGACATCACGTTCCGTTGCACGTGCGGCGGAACCATGCGCCGCACGCCCGAGCTCATCGATGTCTGGTTCGATTCGGGTGCGATGCCCTTCGCCCAGTGGCATTATCCGTTCGAAAACAAGGAGCTGATCGACGGGGGAGAGCAATATCCCGCCGATTTCATCTGCGAGGGGGTGGATCAAACACGCGGGTGGTTCTATTCGCTGCATGCCATCGGCACGTTTCTGTTCGACAAACCCGCCTTTAAGAACCTGATCGTCAACGAGCTGATTCTCGACAAGGACGGCCAGAAGATGTCGAAGTCCCGCGGCAATACGGTGAACCCCTTCGAGGTTCTTGCAAAATACGGGGCGGACACCACCCGTTGGTATCTGGTCACCACCAGCCCGCCGTGGCGACCGACGATGTTCGACATGGAGGGACTGGGAGACGTGCAGCGGCGCTTTTTCGGCACGCTGGTGAACACGTATGCCTTCTTTGCGATGTATGCAAACATCGACAACCTGACGTGGAAAGAAGACGAGGTGCCGGTCGCCGATCGTCCGGAGATCGACCGCTGGGTGCTCTCGGAATTGCATTCGCTGATCCGCCGGTACCGCGGCTTCATGGATGCGTACGATGTGACGAAGGCCGCGCGCGGCGTGAGCGACTTCACCGTCGACGCGCTGTCCAACTGGTACGTCCGCAGAAACCGGTGGCGCTTCTGGAAAAGCGAAATGGGACGCGACAAAGTCGCGGCGTACCAGACACTCTATACATGCCTGATGACCGTGGCGAAGCTCATGGCCCCCTTCGCACCGTTTCTCGCCGAGGAGATTTTCCGGAACCTTGCGACGGTCACCGGACGGGAATCTGTCGCATCGGTGCACCTCGCGCTGCTGCCCGAAGCGGATCCCGCGATCATCGACGCCGCGCTTGAAGAGCGGATGGAACGGGCCGAGCGCATCGTCATGCTCGTGCGCGCCATGCGCATGAAAGCCAATCTCAAGGTGCGCCAGCCGCTCCGCCAGATCATTCTCCCCGTGCCCGAAGGACCCGAACGGGACGACATCCGGGCGACACAGGAGATCATCCTCGACGAGATCAACGTAAAGGAGATCACCTACGTCAGCGATGAATCGGGTATCGTGCGGAAGAAGGCCAAACCCAATTTCAAGTCGCTCGGACCGAAATTCGGGAAGTCCGCACAACGCGTGGCGGAACGCATCAAGGAAATGACGGCCCCGGAAATCGCGGCCCTCGAGCAGAACGGCGGGGTTGTCCTCATCGCCGGAGATCAGGAGTGGACCGTCGCTACGGCGGATGTGGAGATCATCCGAGAGGACATCCAGGGATGGGTGGTGGAATCGGAAGGCGGGCTGACGGTGGCACTTGATACCCGCCTGGACGACGCCCTGATCGCCGAAGGATGCGCGCGGGAGTTCATCAACCGGGTGCAGAATATGCGCAAGGCCGCAGGATTCGATGTGACCGACCATATCGTCATCACCTATGATGCGCCGGCGCCATTGCGGGCCCGGCTGGAGTCACAGAGCGCCGCAATCATGCGTGAGACCCTGGCGGAAGCCCTGACGCCGAACCGGGGCGACGGAGAATTTTCAGCTGTCCAGGATATTAATGGCGAAGAGGCGCACGTTGCGATCGCACGCGTGCTTCGCGGATAGATCACTAGAGAGGGAGAAGACACGGCATGGCAAAGAAAGCGTCACGATCGGCCGCCAAGACCACAGTACACAAGGCAGCACCGAAAAAGACCAAGGCATCACCGGCGAAGAAATCCGCCGTGCGCAAGACGAAGCCTGTGGTGAAGAAAAAGGCCGACACCAAAGCACTACCTGATATCCCCCTCGGACCCAAGACGTACTCCGCCGAGGAACTGAAGCACTTCAAGGAGATGATTCTCGCCAAACGCCAGGAGACTCTGGAAGAGCTGGATAATCTCAAAGAGACCATCATGGACGTCACCACCGGTGAGTATGTCAGCGAGAGCTCGAATTATTCACTGCATATGGAGCAGGGAACGGACGCCATGGAGCGCGAAAAGACATTCCTCTTCGCCTCCCGGGGGAGCAAGTTCATCTCCCAACTGGATGATGCCCTGATGCGCATCGAGGGCAAGACCTACGGCCAATGCAAAGTGTGCGCACTCTTGATCCCCAAGGAACGCCTCGAGGCCGTGCCGACTGCGCAGACATGCGCCGAGTACAAGAACACCGGCATACCCTGCGAGCGTGGGCGGGTGGCGATGGCCAAGATGAAGCAGGGGAAATAAACGGATGGCAGTCCTGCTGCTCTCACTCCTGATCATCGTGTGCGATCAGGTGTCGAAAATGCTCATTCACGGGGTGTCCATCCCGGCGTTCGGCATTGCATGGGATGGAATTCCCTACGGCACCAGCGTTCCGGTGGTCGGCGATTTCCTGCGACTGACATATATCGAGAATTCCGGCATGGCGTTCGGCATCGACGTCGGAGGGAAAATCTTCTTTTCCCTCTTCTCCCTCGCGGCCAGCGTTGCCATCATCGCTTATCTCTACCGCGTGCGCACCGCCCCGCTGGGCTTCCGGCTCTCCCTCGCACTCATCCTCGGCGGCGCGGTCGGGAATCTGATCGACCGGATGTTCTATGGAATGTTCTTCGGCTATGGGCCGTTGTTCGGGGGACGGGTGGTCGATTTCGTTGATGTGGACTTCTTTAACATCACGCTCTTCGGCCACCATTTGACCCGCTTCTGGGTGTTCAATGTCGCCGACGCCAGCGTCACCATCGGCGTCATCCTGCTCCTGCTCTTTCACCGCGTTGTGGTGTCGGAAGATCCCCCGGGACCTCCGTCCACATCCGCCGAACCCCCCGTCACATCCTGAGCCCCGTCTGACGCCATGCCACAGGAATTTGACATCGTTGTTCCTGCCGGCAAGAAGAAAGAACGGCTGGACGTCTTTCTGACACATCATGTTGAAAATGCAACGCGGACGAAGGTCCAGGCCGCAATCCGCGCGGGCATGGTTTTGGTCGACGGCAACGCCGTGCGCGTCAGCCACACGGTTGCTCCCGGAGAAGTGATCCACGTCACACTTCCGAAGCCGCCGCCTCCCGATGTTACGGCGGAACCGATACCCCTGTCTGTAGTGCACGAGGACCAGGATCTGCTGGTGGTTATCAAGCCCGCGGGCATGGTGACGCACCCTGCATACGGGAATTACACCGGCACTCTTGTCAACGCGCTGTTGTATCACTGCGCCAACCTCTCGGCCGTCAATGACAGTACGCGGCCGGGCATCGTGCACCGGCTGGACAAGGACACCTCGGGGGTGATGGTGGTTGCCAAGAACGATGCGGCCCATGCCCATCTGGCCAGGCAATTTGCCCGGCGCACGATTATCCGGGAATACTGGGCGGTCGTCTGGGGGCGGTTCGCATCACGCACGGGCGTCATTGATGCCGCCCTCGGCAGGAGCAAGGCGGATCGAAAAATGATGGCGGTTGTGGCCGGGGGCAAGCATGCCGTCACTGGCTATGCCGTGCTGGAAGAATTTCCGTACCTGTCGCTCGTCCGGCTGAAGCTCCAGACCGGCAGGACGCATCAGATACGGGTCCATCTGGCACATATCGGTCATCCGGTCTTTGGCGATCCGACCTATCACGGCAGGCGGATCAATGCCGGGCCCGGGACCCCGCGCCAGAAAGCCGAAATCCAGGACCTTCTGGCGCTGATGCCGCGGCAGGCACTGCACGCCAAGACGATTGGCTTCATCCACCCGGCAACGGGGGAACGGATGTTCTTTGATTCCGAGCTGCCTGAGGACATGCGGATACTGCTCGAACAGCTTGGATTCCGCGAGTAGCCGCCGCGCTTGTCACTCAGAACCGGATATTGTATATTGTTTCACTATCTAACCACCTAACGGAGGTCGAATGAAGCCTTCGCACAACCGCATGATGCGGACCGCAGTGCTTGCAGGGCTGCTGATCACGTGTGGCTTTGCCGGTGCATTTGCGCAGACAGAGCTCGAAAAAGCACTGAAGCAGTACAACGGTGATGCCGTCACCGGCTATATCCAGCCGGTGGCAGATCTGTTCGGTGCCGACATTCAGGCCGGGTACTACCACAATGCAGCGATACCCGTGAACGGTTTTTCCCTCGGTTTCGACATCGTCGTGATGGGGTCGATCGTGCAGGACGCACAGAAGTACTACACGGCGAACACACCTCCGGGGTTTACGCCCGCAACGTTCAAGACCGCCACGATTTTCGGCGGCAAAGGAACGACAATCCTCAATAGCCTGATCAGCGGGCTCCAATACAAGGGATCCGACGGTATCTTCAATACCACGATCTTCCCACTGATCGTGCCGCAGCTGCGTATCGGCTGCCTGTACGGGTCCGATGTGACACTCCGGTTCATAACGCTGCCATCCATCGGCGACAACAAGTTCCCGGTCGTTACCCTCTGGGGCGTGGGCGTGCGTCACAACATCAGCCAGTACCTCTACAACTCACCCCTCGACCTCGCCGTGGGTGCGTATTACAACAGCTTCAAAGTCGGCGATCTGATCGACTTCAAGGGCTATGCGTTCAATGCCCAGGCCAGCAAGAGCATCAAGATCCTCATACTCTATGGTGGTCTCGCCTACGAACACAGCTCGATGAACCTCACGTATGCAAGCACGGATCCCACGGCACCTCCGCTTGTTGACATGACCCTGGACGGAGCCAACAAATTCCGCTTCACCCTGGGCGTCGGGCTGTCGCTCGGTATCCTGAAGGTGTTTGCAGATGCGAACTTCGGATCTGTGACGAATTACTCCGCCGGCATCGGCTTCGGGCGGTAGCTGCGGTTCACCGAAAGCTGCGCACGAAATTCATGGGAGACTGAATATGAAAACGAAAGTTCTGCTCTGGTTGCTGTTGTTCGGCGTTCTTGCGACCACAGGCTCGACATGCATCAATGACGGATTCCTGGTGGCGGTGAATCTGCCGATTCAGGCCTGCTTCAGCATCAAGGCGGGCTCGAATCTGAGCTGGACACCCTCGGATCCCGGCCAACCTGTGGTGATCCGCCTCGCCGATCAGATCGACGCTTCCTATCTGAATAATCTCAAAAACGTCCGCTACTATGACCTGAAAGTCAGCGTTGTGGGCACATACGCCGGCTCCGTGAGCGGCATTGCCTACATCAACAATATTCCACTCTTGACCTACTCGGGTCAGTGGTCTGATTTTAGCACACCGCAATCGCTCCTGGGAGGCTCAACTCATATTACTTCCCAGGCGTCGGGTGTCACCGAACTGGTGCGCGTGCTGAACCTGTTTACATCGAATTCAGCCGTCACGGTTTCGCTGTCATCCAGCGGCTCGTTGAGCGGACAGTCGCCGGTGCCCGCAGGGTTGTCGTTCTGTCTCGAGATTTTCGCGCAAGGCGACGCGGAAGTGAAGTAGGGCCGCGGGTCGTTCATGGAAGGCGATGTGGAAGGTACGCCGCAGACGGCGAAAGTCAACGTGCTGGGGATGAGCCGGGAAGAATTGCGCACGTTCATGACGACGCTCGGCGAACGCCCCTTCCGGGGCGACCAGATCTACCGGTGGTTGTATGCACGCGGGGCGATATCGTTTGGATCCATGACGGATATCGCCCGCGCGTCGCGGGAGCTGCTCTCCCGCACCGCGGTCATCGCGGGCGTCGTTCCGGTCTCCAGCATCCCTTCCCCCGCCGACGGCACCATCAAATTTCTCTTCGGCCTGGCCGACGGTCTTCGCATCGAAAGTGTCCTGATCCCCCCCTCGGCCCAGTTCGATCCGGACGAGGATCGGGCCGATGCGCCGACCCGGCGTGAACGGCTCACCCTTTGCGTCTCAACCCAGGTGGGGTGTCCCCTGGCATGTGCATTCTGCGCGACGGGGACGATGGGGTTTGTGCGGAATCTCACCGCCGGCGAAATCATCGGACAGGTGCTGCACGCGCGGCATGCCACGGGCCGGCGCATCACGAACATCGTCTTCATGGGGATGGGAGAGCCGCTGCTGAATTATGAGCGTGTCATGAACGCAGCGGACATCATGACCGACGGCATGGACATCGGCGCGCGGCACATGACGCTCTCCACCGCCGGATGGTGCGACGGCATCCTGCGCATGGCGGCGGAACAACGTCGCGTCAAACTCGCCGTGTCGTTGCATAGTGCCTCCGACGAGGTGCGCACCCGGCTGATGCCGGTCACGCGCAGATTCCCCCTCGCGCAGCTTCTGGACGCTGTGCGCCGCTACTATGCCGCGACACGCGTGCGCGTGACGTACGAAGTCGTGTTCTTTGACGACGTGAACGACCGGCCGGAAGACATCCGGAAACTGATCCGGTTCGTCCGGGCGGTCCCGAGCAAAGTGAATGTGATCCCGTTTCATCCGATCGGCTTCATGCATCCTGAAGGACTGGGCGCCACGCTGCGCCCGTCGCCGCGTACGGACGCGATTGTGGAACAGCTCCGCGCGGCGAATATTACGGTTATGGTACGCAGCAGCGCGGGAGAGGACATCGCGGCGGCCTGCGGTCAGCTGGCTGTTGCCGCGCCACGACGGCGTCAGGGCGGAGCAATCCCCCGTCATAGATCCACACTTCCACACGAGACGACGAATCATGAGACTCCTCCTCTTTGGGCCACCCGGCGTAGGGAAGGGAACACAGGCGAAACTTCTTGCTAAGCAATACGGGGTCCCCCACTACTCTACCGGCGACATGCTTCGCGCCGCCGTCGCGGCACACACTCCGGTCGGGCAGAAGGCCAAATCGTTCATGGACGCGGGGCTCCTGGTGCCGGATGACGTCATGATCGAGATTATTCGCGAAACCCTTGCGGCGCCCGAAGCCGGGCAGGGCTTCATCTTCGACGGTTTCCCCCGCACCGTGCCGCAGGCCGAGGCGCTGACAGAGATGTTCCGCGTCCTGGGCATCCACGAGTATCTCGTCATCAAATTCAACGTTGACGCCGAGGAAATTGTGCGCCGGCTGAGCAGCAGGCTGATGTGCCCGAATGACGGCAAGATCTTCAGCGGCGAGATGGAGCATGTCGCCGCCGGGGGGCCATGCCCTGAATGCGGCGCGAAACTTGTCCAACGCGACGACGACTCGCCGGCAACCGTCCGCGCACGGCTGGCGGTCTATAACGCCAAGACCGCCCCGGTGCTGGGATACTACGAACAACGGGGCGTGGTCGCGAGCGTCGACGGCACCGCGCCGATCGATGCCGTCAACCGGCACATCGCCGAACTGGTCCAATCGCCGAAGAAAAACTGATGATGGTCGTGGCGCACCGGGGAAGTTCAGGATCGGCGCCCGAAAACACGATGGCCGCGTTCCGGGCCGCTGCTGCTGCGGGTGCGGACATGATCGAGCTGGATGTGCGCTTCTCGGCGGAGTGCGTCTGCGTGGTGATCCATGACAGAACCTTGCGGCGCACCACCAACGGTCGCGGACGCGTGCACGCACAAACGCTCGCCCACCTCCGGTCCCTCGACGCCGGAAGCTGGTTTTCACGCCGCCACTCCGGCGAACACATCCCGACCCTCGCCGAAGTCCTCCGGGAACTCCCTGTATCGATCGGCCTTGACATCGAGGTCAAAACCGACGGCGATCGACGGTCGCTTCACCTTCGGGCCTCCGCGCTCGCCCGGACGATTGACCAGCATGGAGGGCACCGCCAAATCATCGTGTCTTCGTTTGATCACAGATTTCTGACGATTCTTGCGCGCCACGCACCGAACCTCGCCATCGGCATCCTCGTGCAACCCCTGCGCGATATCACGCGACGGCCTTCCCGAATCGCCCGCCGGGCCGGCGCCATCGCCGTCTTCTGCAGCCGGCGGATCATCCGCCACAGGATGGTCGACGATGCGCACCTCCACGGCATCAGCATCGGCGTGTATTGTGTGGATACACCTGCACAGCTTGCGAAACTCCAACGGTACGGCGTTGACATGATCTTCACCAATCATCCGGAAACCATCCTGCCATGCCTCGGATAAGAAAGACCGGGTTCACGCCGCCTGGCGGCGTACTCTTCGTGCTCATCATAGCAGCGATCGTCATGTCCGCGCTGTGGGGGAGCGGATGTACAGGAGATGGCCGCGGGTCGGAGGCCGATCTGGACAGCACGATGGTGCGCGCAGAACAACTCTTTGACCGCGGGAAAATCCTCGATGCCCGCCGCCAGTTGACGGCGGGACTTGCTGCGGCGTCCGGCTCCTGGAAAGGACCCCGCGCCGCCAACGCCTACCGTTGGCTCGCCGACCTGTCGCTGCAGTCTGCACAGCTGGACAGCGCCCTGTTGTTCTACAGCCGGGCTGAGGAAGCATTCCGGGGCAGCGCACGCCGTCATGAAGCATTTACAATGTCGCTGGCGATCGTGGATCTCCATCGCCTGATGCAGCAGGAAGATGACGCGCTCGATCTTGCCACCGAAACTTTGCGGCTGGCCGTCCTTCTGGGTGACAGCATCGCTGCACAGGACGCCCGCTGGGCCCTGCTGGGGTTGTACCGCTCTCTCGAACAACCCGGCGAACGTGATCGTGTCGCAGCGGCCCTCCGCGCATCGTGCCGCCGGTCGGGCGACATTTCCGGCGAAGCCCGCGTTGCCCGGGAGATCGCCCAGAGCGAAATGTCCACAGGAGCCTTCGATCCGGCAATCACACATTGCCTGGAAAGCGTGACGCTTGCAGGCAAAGGGCAGGACTCGGCCGGCGTGGTGCGGGCACTCCTCCTGCTTGCCGAAACGTTCGAACGCGCCGGAAAACCGCGCGAAGCGCAGGAATCGTTTGCAACCGCACTTCAACAATGCGCCGGCGCCCGTCTGGATCCGGCCCTCCACGGTGAAACGCTGATGCGTACGGGGAATTCTCTCCTCCGCGCCCATCACGCCGATTTTGCCCTCCCCTATTTCCAAAAAGCCGCTGCAGTGGCAGGAACAACCGCCGATTCCCTGGCATCGGCGTACGCCCTCCTCCAGCAGGGACAGTGTGAAGCCGCCCTCAAGAGCGCAAACGCCGGGCCGGCCTTCAGAAGGGCCTTCGGGATTCTTCAGAACATCGGCGACGCACGGGGATTGGCCTACGCACTGCTCTCCATCGGGGAGATGGCCGAGCAGGAGAATAAAGTCACCGATGCCGCTCAGCTCTACCGTGCGTCAATCAAAGCGCAGGAATCGGTGTACGCAAGCACTGCGGCAGACGACCTCTGGTTCGACTGTGAAACGGCCGCTGCGGGCAACAACGGAGCGGACGGTTACGGCGCGTTGATTTCACTCCTTCTGCAGACGGGGAAGAACGATGACGCCTTCTGGTACCAGGAACGCCGCAATGCCCGCGCGTTGAGCAACAGCTTCGCGGCCTGGAAGGTGGAAACAGGCGCACCCGGCATTGATTCGCTGTTGCATGCATTCGGACAGCTGCGTGCCGTCCACGCCGGCGCGGAACAACAACTGCGCGCACTGGCTGCCGCGGAACAACCGGGAACCGATGCGCTCCTCAGTGCGGCCCGGCAAGCCATGGCCGCAGCGCAGGAACGGCTCGATGCGCTCGGGGACCGGATCGTCCATGCCGATGCGCGATGGGCTCCACTGGTCCGCCCGGACGGCATGACCGTCGGCGACGTTCAACGGTCCCTGGGAGAAGACGCCACCCTGATCACCTATCTCCCGACACGGCAGGCATTGCATATCAGCGCCATCACCCCGACGCGAAACACCATGTCCATGGGGGCGGTCGGCGAGGACCGCGTCAACGATCTGGTGCACCAGTATCTTGATGAATCTGCCTTGCGGGCACGTGCCGCGGATTCCGCCGGCGAGAACAGCCGCCGGAATGATGTGCGCATGCTGGACTTGTCACGCGCGCTCTACGAGGCGATGCTCCTGCCCGTCGAGCCGTCGCTCCGGCAGGGGGGACAGCTGCTGATCGTGCTGCCCGCACAACTGCCGGTGCTCTCGCTGGCGGGCCTTCGGCGCGGTGGTCAGGGTGCCCCGCCTCTCCTGGAGCGCTACCCGACCGGTTACCTTCCTCTTGCGCGCTTCGTTGCGGGCAGCGGCGAAAGCGGGCTCCCCATCCGGAGCGTCGACGCTCTCGGCATCCGCGGATCGACAGGATGGGACGTGGAATACGAATTACGCGATATCCACGCGTTCTACAGGGAAGCACGGCTGCTGTTCGGGAAGGAGGCGACATTGGCCGGGCTACGCACGCTCCACCCCGATCTGTTGCACCTTGCGGTGGAGGTGCGGTTCAACACGCAACGGCCGCTGCGGGGCTCCTTTGTGCTGGGCGACGGCATCACCGAGGATGGGTCGGCGCCGGTTCCCCTGAGTGCGCTGTTTGTCTTTCCCGCTGTGCGGTCGGTGGTGCTGTTCAATCTCTCGGACCACGTCCCCTCAGTCGAACGTGCCGTCGCAGCCGCATTGCTGATCGACGGATCCTCTGCGGTGGTGCTCAACGCTTCGCCGCTCACGCGGAAGGCTAAGAAATTCTTCGGCGAGGGGTTCTACACCGCACTGCAATCAGGGGCGACGGTGCATGCCGCGGCTGCATCGGCGCAGGAGGCAATGCTCCATTCGAAGGAGTTGTCGCCGGCGCAATTCTGGGCGCCGATCATGGTGTGGGGGACGGGCGGAGGAAGGGAACAGCCTCAGCGGTGACGGACCTTGATGCTTCCGAGGCCGGAATCCAGGGTGATATTTATCTTTCCGGCAACGTGATAGTAATTGGCGCTCTGGTATTCGTTGGCAGCATTGTTCTCAAAATCTGCATCGCAATCCAGTTTTGACACCCAGTTCTTTTCATACATGATCCGCGCGCCGATCTCTTTCGGCACGATCAACGTCGCGAATCCCAGGCCCACTTCGATATCCACGTCGACCTCGCTTTTCAGATCCCCGCCGAAATCCAGCGTGTACGATCCGACGCCGCCCTGGAAATGAAAGTGCTTGAACCTGGCGTTGCACAGATTACGGCCGTTGAAGCGGCTCATTCCCGATTCAATATTCAGGTTCTCGATTTCGACTGCGTTCTGTTCGTCGAACGTCAGATCCACTTCGCTCGCCCCCGTGGAAAGATTGAAGTCCTTCACCTGAAGCCCGGTCATGTCAAACGTCCCCCTGCCGATCCCCAACTCCACGTCGAACGAAATCGGAATGGCATCGCTGAAACGAAGGGTCCATGTCCCGTTTTCCAGGTTGCCGATGTGCATCCCCCCGGTCTTGTCGTCCCCTTCTTCACTGTCCCGGCCCAGGTTGATCTCCAGGTAGCCGATCCGGTTGCGCACCGTATAGTCCACGTTCATGCGCGGGGATTCCCCCGTCCCTCTGTTGCTTTCCACGCTGACCGTCTTACCCGGCTCGCCCTTGCTGATCGACACCGATCCGAACGACGACGAGAGCACGACCTTGATCTCTTTTTCGGTTGTCCGGCCGATTTCCTTGATCCGGTCGTTTTCCTGCGCCCGGACTGCGGGTGAGCAGGTCGAAGAGAGCATGACGGCCGCCAAAACAGGCGCGATATGGGCGATTTGCCTGAGCATGTGTATTCGGGTGCGTATCCTCTTATCTATACGGCGGGGAAAGGACCGAGGTTGCACCGGGAATGCTAATAGTGGCGGATCTTGTGCCTGAGCTGCTTGTACAGGAGCTCCCGTGCCCGGAAGATATGCGCCTTGACCGTCCCGATGGGGATCTTGAGCTGTTCCGCGATCTCTTCGTAGCTTCGTTCTTCGGTGTGCCGGAGCAGAATGACCCTGCGGTACTTCTCCGGAAGGGTATCGATCGCNNTCGATGGGCTTGTCGATCGAATACATCTGGAGTTTGCGCCGCCGGATGTAGTCAATGCAGTTATTCGTCGCGATCTTGTACAGCCAGGTGGAAAACGCGAATTCTTCGTTGAAGTTCTTGAGCGAAGAGAAGGCCTTGATGAACGCTTCCTGCGTCAGGTCTTCGACCTGTTCCCGGTCATGCACCATCCGGAAGGTGAAGCTGAAGATGGCATCGTGGTACTTTCGCATCAGGCGGCCGTAGGCGGCATCGTCGCCGGCAAGCGCGGATTTGATCAAACGCGAGTCTTCCGAGCGCGAATCCAGACGCCTTTGATCCTTGATGTCGACAGGGGAGGGAATAACCTTGCGCTGCCGTGATGTCGTGGGTGCAATTCGGGGCATGAGAGTGCCGAAAACTACAGAAAAGCAGTCAAAGGTGCAAGGTTGGCAGTTTGCTTCAGCGGATGGAAATGCGTACGTTTGTGCATGTTGCTGACTTTTGAAGGCATTGACTGCAGCGGAAAATCCACTCAGGCACGTCTGCTCGCGGAACGACTGCAAAAAGACCGGACTGTGCGATTTATCCGCGAACCGGGCGGAACACGGATTTCCGAACGGCTGCGTGACATCCTCCTCGATAAACGCCATCTCGAGCTCACCGAGACGTGCGAACTCTTCCTTTTCTCAGCCAGCAGGGCCCAGCTTGTGGCCGAGGTGATCAGACCCGCCCTGCAGCGCGGAGAGTTCGTCATTTGCGACCGCTATTTCGACTCCACGACCGCATATCAAGGATACGGCCGCGGCATCGACAGAGAAGCGATCGCCCGCATCAATGCCCTCGCAACGCAGGGAACTAATCCCGATCTCACGTTCGTTATTGACATTCCTGTGGATGAGCTGGAACACAGGAAACAGGCGGCGGGTCAGCCGGTGGACCGCATGGAAAGCAGCGGACGCCAGTTCTACGAACGGGTACGGGCGGGATACACCAACATGGCACGGGAAACGCAACGCATCGTCATGCTCGACGGAACGCGCCCCGTGCAGGAAATTCATGACGCTGTCTGGAGCACGCTGGTGCTCCGGAACATCATTCAATCATAGACGGGAAGAGTGGAGACGGATATGCACGAAGCGGTACGTGGACAACGCGCCCGGCAGATTGTGACAATCGCCGGCATTGCCGGAGCAATACTGCTCTTTACCGGCTTCATGGCTGCATCGGACGCCGATTTCTTGCTCAAAATCAACAGAAGCATCGATATTTTCGGGCGGGTCTACAAAGAAGTCACCGCCAATTATGTCGATGATATCGACCCCGAAAAATTCATGCAGGCAGGTGTTGACGGCATGCTCGGCACACTGGATCCCTATACCGTCTACATCGACAAAGAGAACGGCGACGAAGTCGATCTCCTGACAAACGGAAAATATGGCGGCGTTGGTGTCACCATTGGTATCCGTGACGGGGCTGTGCGCGTGATCTCGGTGATGGACGGATATTCCGCCCAGCGTCAGGGCATTCTTCCCGGCGATCGGTTCCTGACCATCGGGGGAGTGAATGTCAACAATATGAAACCGGATGAAATACGAAATCTCACGCGCGGCGATCCGGGAAGTGAAGTCAAAGTGTCCGTTGAACGGGAAGGTGAAGCGCACCCGCTGGATTTCGTTCTTATCCGCGAAGAAATCCAGGTGAAAAATGTCACGTACTCCGGATTCGTCGAGGATGGGATAGGCTATATCCGGCTTGAACGTTTTTCACGCCGTGCCGGAGATGAGGTGCGGCAGGCGATCCGTGAAATGAAGCTCAACGGGAACCTCCGCGGGATCATCCTGGACCTTCGCGGCAACCCGGGTGGTCTTCTGGATGCAGCCGTGGATGTCACGAGCAAATTCGTTGCGAGGGGAAGCCTCGTTGTGAGTACCAAGGGTCGCCGCACGGAAGGGGAAAAGAAATACGTGTCGACCGAGGAGCCGATGCTTTCAACCACGCCGCTGGTGGTCCTGACCGACCGGAACAGCGCCAGTGCAAGCGAAATCGTCGCAGGCAGCCTGCAGGATCTTGACCGCGGACTGATCGTCGGCACGCGATCCTTCGGGAAGGGATTGGTGCAAACCATCGTGCCCCTGAACTACGGCTCCCAGCTGAAGATCACCACGGCGCGCTACTATATTCCGAGCGGACGCAGCATCCAGGAAATCGACTACATGCACCGCGACCGGAACGGTGTATTCCTCGTAACCCCCGACAGTCTCCGGCGCGAATTCAAGACCATACACGGCCGGAAGGTGTTCGAGCTGGGGGGCATCACACCCGATTCCGCCGTCGAGCTGGAGGATCTGGGACCCATGGTGCGGGAGCTGCACCGGAAGTCGCTGTTCTTCAAGTTCGCCAACCACTATGTCAACGAGCATAAGACCGATTCGATCCTCACGGTCACCCCCGTCGTCCTGGCCGAGTTCAAGAAGTACCTCGACAAGGAGAAATTCGACTTCCAGGAGGAAAGCGAAAAACGGGTGAAAGAGCTCGAAGTGATTGCGGACAAGTCACACTACGGCAAGGATGTGTCTGCCGAGCTCACAGCACTTACCGCGGCGCTGGGCCGCGAAAAGTCACGCAGCTTTGAACGCTATGAAGACCATATCACGAGCGAACTGTATGTGGAGATCATGGCCCGGTTGAAAAACGAACATGGCCGGATCGAGGCATCGCTGAAGTCCGACCGCCAGGTGCTTACGGCCGTCGGGCTGCTGAAGGACACCAGGGAATTCGCACGGCGTATGGGCATGGCGGAACACTCCCAGTGAGCGTCGTTGAACTGATCATCCTTCTCTGCGGAGGCTGCGCAGCCGGCTTTCTGGCCGGCTTCTTCGGTGTGGGCGGGGGCATCATCCTGGTGCCCCTGTTGCTCTTGTTTTACCAGAACTCCGGCGTGTCATCGCTGGTCACAACCCACCTCGCATTCGGCACAAGCCTGCTCATCATCGTCTTCGCCTCCGGATCGTCCGCATTGCGCTACTCGCGGAATGGTCTGGTGACATGGAAGGCGGTGCTTTATCTGGGTGTGGGGAGCGTACTGGGAGGATTGGGGGGGGCGGTTCTCGCCGGCGGAATGGACGGCAGGACCCTGCGGCAAATCTTCGCCGTCATCATGCTTCTCTCGGCGATCCAGCTTATCGGAAAGATCAAGAAGGGAAAAAACGATCAGACGCCGGAGGCATTCCCGCCGGCGTTGGTCCTGAGCGGGGCAGGCGTCGGACTGGTTTCCTCACTTGCAGGGGTCGGCGGAGGCGTACTGGCGATTCCAATTCTCCACTCCATCTTCCGGTTCCCGTTCAAGAAAGCCCTGGGCACATCAAGCGCGACGATCGTCGTAACGGCTCTTGCCGGGGGATTGGGGTATGTGATCCAGGGGTGGGGAAATCCGTCACTCCCGCCATACACACTCGGTTTCGTGGACTGCCTTCATGCCGCCCCCATGATCGTGGGCTCCATCCCCCTCGCCGTCGTCGGGGCGAATGTCGCCCATGGCACCGATCCGCGGCGCCTGACGGGAATCTTCGCCGTCCTGCTTGTTGCCGTTGCGCTTCGCCTGTTCTTCTTCTGATCACTCCTTGAGGTGGTCGAGCACCATCCCGATCACCTTGTCCAGATCCCCCTTCCGGTTGACAAAGTCCAAATTGTCAGATTCCACAATCAATACCTTCCCCTTCGCATACCGTCCGATCCATGATTCGTAGTGACGGTTCAGCTGTTCGAGGTACTCGCGCTTGATGGATTGTTCGAAGTCGCGCCCGCGAAGAGCGATCTGGCGCATGAGCGTGTCGACATTGGCCCGCAGGTAGACGAGGAGGTCGGGCGGATGAAGGTATTCGGTCATGACTTCGTACAANNTAGATGACCCGATCGAGCACAACCGAGACGTCCCCTTCCGTGATGGCTTTGTGGCTGCGGAACCTGTTGGAAAGAAAATAGACCTGCAACTGAAACGACCACCGGCGCATATCGCCGTAGAAATCGCTCAGATAGGGGTTGTCCTCTACCGACTCATACATGGGCTGCCACCCCATTGCGTTGCTAAGCAGCCGCGTCAGAGAGGATTTTCCAGAGCCGATATTGCCGGCGACCGCGACGAACGCATGGATGGGTGATGTCATGGGTGTCCTGTCTGAAGATACGTGATAAGTGTGGCAAGCCCGTCGACAGCCCGGGGGCCCGGACGGGAAATGAGGTCGGCATTGACCCGGTACACCCGGTTTTCCCTGACAGCGGAAAGACGCGACCATTCCGGATACAGCGCGGCGATGCTCTGGGCGGAATCCAGCACGTCCGACGCGATCAGGAGAACCGCAGGATCCTGCCGGAGGACCACCTCGCGGCTCATCGGGGGGTAGGTCAACCCGGTGGATGCGGCGAGATTGTCCCCGCCGGCATCTACAAGCAGTTCATTGAGAAAGGTGCGCACGCCGACAGCGACCAGGGGCTGGACGGAGACAAACAGGAGTGTCCGCGTCCGCACAGGACCGATGTGTGCCTTCAACAGTGCCGCCCGCCGCGCGAGCGAATCGGTAAGTGCCATGGCTTCACGGCGGTGACCGGTCAGGATCCCCAGCTGCAGAAGAGACCGGTTAATGTCGTCCAGATTCCGCGGATTTGTCACAAAGGCCGGGACGTGCAGCGCCGTGAGGATCGTGAAATCCTGCCGCTGGTTGCCCTCCATGCTGAAGAGGATGAGGTCGGGCTGCAGACCTACAATGGTTTCGATGCTTGGATTGATCATCCCGCCCACATGCCGGCGGGACTGTGCTTCCGGCGGATAGTTGCAGTACTCGGTGACGCCGACAACCTGGTCCCCTGCACCGATGGCAAACAGGGATTCGGTGATACTGGGCGCAAGCGACACAATGCGTGTAGCGGGGCGGGGCAGGACAATGGGCCGCTGAAGGTCGTCCACCAGCGATATCTGCGCACGTATCCCGGTGATACCGAGAAGCAGACATACCGGAAGACTGCTGAAGCGCAATGGGAAACGCATGAGGGGAAATTCGGAATTGACGTGTGTAAGTCAAGATAGGGGAGACGGCTCTCAGAAGCAAGGCGGTAAAGACGTCGATGACGGGAAATGCATGCCCTCCGGCATGACAGAACGGCACGCCGGAGGGGAGGAACGACTCTGCGTCGTCGCTGCTACTTCAAAGACGCCTTGACCCGCGTCATGGTGTCTTTCGCATAGTAATTACAGACACCCTTTTTTGCGGTCGGTTTTATTCCCAGGTCCTGAATGGCCTTCTTCACCTTGGCGTCCGGCACCGCAAGCGCTTTTGCAATCGCGCCGGCGGTCATGAGTTCGCTTGTCGCTGTTGCCATAGCTCCTCTCGTCTGCTGTTATGGTGAGCCTCTGTTGTTCTGCACCCCCTGCTATTTCCGGAATCTCAAACCACCCGACCATATTGCGCCTGAAGTCCATGGCTTCTCATCCGTCTGTCAGTGCGAAACCGATAGTCCCAGCTGCTGCACGAGCCATGCATGCCGGTCGGTGCGGGCATCGGGAATGTTCAGGTCATGGGCGGCATCGTACCACCGGACGCTCTTTGGTTCCGGGGCGGCGGCGATGAATGCGGCCGCGGTCTCCCGCGAGATATAGATGTCTGTGTTGGAAAATTGCATCAGCAGCGCCGCCGGCGGAATCCGGGAAATGAAATGCACGGGGTCGACGGGAGCAAGGGCCTCACGGTAGGCGGCCTCCCCCCCTCGTGCAGTGACCGGCCAGTACTTCAGTGACCAATCGCTGAAATTACCCATGCCGGTCAAGAGGACGAAGGCTTTCACGCGCGTTTCCAATCCCGCGATGATCGCTCCGTACATCGCGCCGTAATCATGGCCGACATACGCAACTCGCTGTGGATCAATGTCCGGCTCGCGGAACAGAATCTCGAGCGCCGTTCGGGCATCCGTGGTCTGGTCAATGACCTGCTGCATGTCTGCCGTGCCGCTGACGGGGGGCTCGTGCCAAGGAAAATATCCCTGGATGAGCAGTGAGATCACCCCCTCGCGTGCAAGCTGAAGAGCCTCATCCAGAAACTCCTCCCGGTCACCTTTGGGTTCTCCAAGCCAGTGGAAAAACATCACTCCCGCGAATGGTCCGGATCCCGCCGGCCGCAGAAGCGTGAACGCCACCTGCCCATGCCGGGGGACACACGATGGAAATCGGGCGCTACGCACGACAATGCCGTTGATTGTCCAGGTGGAATCGGTGCTGACGTTCACCGGGGCGGCGTGATCGAAGGGAAACAAGCGGCTGTGCGCGTCATCAGGCTTTGCGGATACAGCGGCATCTTTGCGGGAAGAACATGCCACGACACACAGGAGGGCGATCACCGTCATGCAGGAATACCGGGAGATATGTGCGGGGGAGTTCATGGGTTCTCCAGTGCTCAAGGAAACAGACGGCTGTGCGTAGTGGTGAACTTTTGTTCCGTCAGAGAAGTGTTCCGTGGAGAATCAACGCGCCGATGGTGAAATAGATGATCAGGCCGGTGACATCCACCAGCGTTGCGACAAACGGTGCCGAGGAGGATGCAGGATCGAAACCGAACCGGCGCAATGCAAACGGCAGCATGGACCCTGAGAGTGTCCCCCAGATGACCACGCCGACAAGCGAAAAAGCCACGGTCATTGCCACAAGCGGCCAGTGCGGGCCGTAGATATGCGAAAATGCGCTCCAGAGTGCGATCCGCATGAAGCCGATGCTGCCAAGAACCGTTCCGAGGAGAAGTCCGGAAAGCACCTCACGGCGCATGACCAGCCACCAGTCTTTCAGGGTGATCTCGTGAAGTGCCATGGCGCGGATGATCAATGTGGCGGCCTGTGATCCGGAGTTGCCGCCGCTGGAGATGATCAGCGGGACGAACAGCGCAAGGACAACGGCCTTGGCGATTTCATCTTCGAAGTATCCCATGGCCGTCGCGGTCAACATCTCCCCCAGGAAAAGAATCACCAGCCATCCCGCGCGCTTTTTGACAAGTTCCAGCACCGGGGTGCGTACGTACGGATATTCGAGGGCTTCCACACCGCCGAATTTCTGAATGTCCTGGGTATCGCTCTGTTCCACCACGTCCAGGACGTCGTCAATGGTCACGATTCCGAGCAGAAAGCCGTCGTGATCCACGACCGGGAGTGTCGAGCGGTCATATTTCTTGAACACCTGCACCGCGTCTTCTTTCTTGTCGGAGGATTTCAGCGAAACGAAGTTCTCATCCGTGAGCTCGCCCACGGCGGTGGCGAGGGGCGCAACGAGGAATTCGCGGATCCGGATATCGTCGATCAGTTTCCCTTTTGCGTCCAGCACAAAGAGATAGTCGAGCGATTCAATGCCGGCGCCGTGCTCGCGGATATACTCCAGCACCCTTGCCACAGTCCACTCACGTGTGACCGCCACATATTCCGGGGACATGAGCCGGCATACGGAATCCGCGGGGTAGCCCAGGAGCGTGCGTGCCACGAGACGCTCTTCCGGCGAAAGCAATTCGATCATTTGCCGGACGACCGGGCCGGGCAACTCCTGGAGAAAGGCGGTGCGGTCGTCTGGCGACATCTCGTTCAGGATCCCGCTGACTTCATCCTGACCCATGGCTTTCAACAGGCCCGTCTGCAGCTGGAAATCCAGGTATTCGAACACATCGGCTGACATCTCTTTCGGCAGCAACCGAAAGACAATCGCACGATCACGATCGTTCAGGTCGGCAACGGCATCCGCAATTTCGCTGGGATGCCAGTCTTCAAAGAGCTCCTTGAGTGTGTGAAAATCCCTGGATTGAATGAGATCCGCGATTTCGGGAAGAATGGCACGGCCGAGCATGTGGTCTCCTGGGAAATCGGTGGCTCGTGTGGCAACGTGGTTATGACCTATGATACACATATCGTTGGCCGGCGTCAATAAGAGCCATGCCAACGAGCGACGCGATGTCCCTTTTTCGGCGACCGCCACGAGGCGGACGTTGACGGAAGATGAACAACGCGGCAAAGGCGAACCAGCACACCAGCAGCATAACGTAATTCACCCGGGCCAGCAAATCCGCGTCAATCGTCATGGCGGTCAGGATCTCCCGGCGGTCCGAGCGGGGGTCGCAGCCGGCGGGCTCATCATTGCGCGGATCGCGATGACGCTCTTCCAGTTGCGGGCGGTTCCCCCGACCTCCAGCTGCTTTTCAAAAAATGTATTGGTCAGCAGCGTTTTGCCGAAGCCGTTCGGGCAATAGAGATAAACGGAATCGCCCGAGACACGAAACTCATCCATGCCTTCCGGCGCCGCCGCCGCAAGTTTCTTGACACGCGCAGGCGCGGGGGAAAACTGCAGGAACATCACGGCAAGCCTGCGCTCGTCAATATCCCGCCGGCCTGCAAACGGGTTCTTCGCGATCACTCCGGCAAGAGCTGCGCACGTCCGGACTACGACGGTGACGGGGAATCCGAAAGTCTCTTCCACCTTCTTCTCAATTAACGACGCCAATGCTTCTGGACCGCTGCGCGGCGACTGAAAGATCACGTTCCCGCTCTGGATGTACGAGGTCACGCCGGAAAACCCCAGCTCCTCATGCAGGGAACGGAGCGCGGACATGGCTATCACCCGGTGCCCGCCGACATTGATGCCGCGAAAGAGCGAAACATGGACCGGCATGGGCTCACCCCCTGCGGGCAGATCTGTTACGCAGCGCCGCGACACACACACTCAGCGCCGAACCAACTGCGACCCCGCATGCAAACAGGCCAACGACCTGTACCGGCCGCATATTCTGGGTGAATTGTGTCAGGCCGAAGGTGCCGAACAGGATCATCAGGCCGATGCTCGGGAAAACACGTTTCGTGTTCATTGCTAGCTCCATGAGACGGGGTGGCGGAGGATATGCGCCGTCGTGCGGCGGTGCTTACGTGAGGATGAGCTGTAGAATATGGACGTCCAATCTCCGGCCGAACTTCTTTCCCACTTCCTTCATTGTGCCAACCCGGACAAATCCGCAGCTCTCGTTTAGGTGGAGGCTCTCTTCGCTGCCCTCCGCAACACGCGCGATGAGCGTGTGGAACCCAAGCCGGCGGGCTTCTGCGATAGTCGCGAGTTTCAGGGCCCTGCCGATACCACGGCCGCGGTAGCCCTCTTGCACATAGAAGGACGTCTCACCCGTTTCATCGTAGGCCTGCCGGTCAGACCAGCGGCTGATCGCCGACCAGCCTACGACCCTTCCGTCCACCTCCGCGACGAGAATAGGATGTCGCTCACCATGCTCTCCGAACCAGCGCATGCGGTCGGCGCGAGTCTTTGGTTCGGTATCAAATGTCGCTGTGGTGGTGAGGATCGCCTCGTTATAGATGGCGGTGATGCCGTCGATGTCCTCGAGAACAGCTATCCTGATGTGTGGTGCATCCATGGCTCTCTGCCCCGCCGAACCCCGTTCCATGGAACGGAATTCGGCATATGACGTTCCGTGATGGTATTTGATATCATGCACAGATCAGTGAGCTTCACCGGTCAACCGGCCCGTGATACATCAACGATCTTGGAGATTGGGCGTTGTGCGGCGGCGGGTAGTCTATGAATGCGCATCCCGCTTCTTGCGTTTGCGTGAAAATGCCAGGCCTCCAAAACCGGCGATGACCGCAATGTAAAAGCCGAAATCGTACCACCACCCGGAGTTGAACGGCTCATAAATCCTGATGTCGCTTTTGAACACTCCCACAATGAGCGAAACCGGCGCTATCCAGCCGTGCCATACGCCGGAGAAGAACCCCGCCGGTTCGCGCGGTGAATACGACCCGCCGCCGGGAAAGCAACCGCAGAGAAGAATGGCCAGCGATGCTACGAGAGCACCGTTCAGGATGTGTGTTTTCATGCGTTCTCCCGTCACTTGATGCTCATCTTTATTGCGATGAGCTCCTTGGCATGTTCGACGTCCTGCCTGTTCTTGTAGACAATCGTGACGCCGGTGATTTTGTTGATGCGTTTCCCCGCCGTGAACTGTCTCTTCAGATCGTCCGTCAGGGCGCTCTGTGCGATCGCCTGTCCGGCTTTGGCGGTGAAATAGAAGGTGGTGCGAAATGTCCCTTCGACCACCGAGAGCCAGAAAATGGTCCTTGTTTTTTGCGAAACCTTCATGAGCCAGCGCTTGCCGTCGTTGTAGAACCTCCATTGCTGGTTGAAATCCGGGTGGTTATCGTGAAGAAAAGCGAAAAGCGAAAGCCAGAGGTTCTTGGATTTGCCGAGATGCCCATGGATCACTTCGTCCGTAGGGAACTGATTCTTGTCTGTGAGGACGTGCTGTTCCATGATGATTCTCCGGAGAGTCGTGTGTGCCGTGAGCCCCCTGCCAAAGTGAGAATATACCCGGGAATTTGCGGTTTGTCAACACAGCGGAAGAGATCCGCGCGGTCATCTGCGTCGGCGGGCCGTGTACCTGAAACAGTCGGTCGTGTGGTCGTTGACCATGCCGACCGCCTGCATGAAGGCGTAGCAGATGGTGGTTCCGACAAAGGTGAAGCCCCGCTTCTTGAGATCCCTGCTCAAGGCATCGGACTCCGGGGTCGAGGCGGGAATGTGCTTGAGGGTTCTCCGGTGGTTGACGATCGCCGCGCCCCCAATAAACTGCCACACATAGCGGTCGAACGAGCCAAACTCCTTCTGCACTGCAAGGAACGCCTTTGCGTTCTTGACTGCACTGTGGATTTTCAGCCTGTTGCGCACAATGCCCGGGTCCTTCAGTAACGCCGTGATCTTGGGCGCGCCGTACCGTGCAATGCGTGTCGCGTCAAAGCCGTCAAACGCCTTCCGGTAGTTCTCCCGCTTTCGCAGAATGGTGATCCAGCTGAGTCCCGCCTGCGCACCCTCGAGGATCAGCATCTCCAGGAGCTGACGATCATCGTGGAGTGGGACTCCCCACTCATGGTCGTGATAGTGCCGGTACAACGGGTCATCGCCGGCCCAGGCGCAACGGCGGCGTACGGTGGAGGGCATGGGTAACTCCTGTGCCGTTATTCCCACCGACCGCACCACCTCCCCTCTCCGAACCGGAGGGGGGAGGGGCGGTCGGGAGATCAGTAGCTGTCACCCGTCAGCACAACCTTCCCCTTGAACACTCGATAGATCAGAATCGTATAGATCAGCACGAGAGGCACGCCGATCAGGGCGATGACCAGCATGGTGGAGAGGGTAGTCTGGCTGGAGGATGCGTTATAGATGGTCAGACTGTAGCTGAGGTCGGTGCTGGAGGGCACAAGGCGCGGGAACAGGCTCAATGCACTCAGACCGATCATGCAGGCAATGAGGACGGAGGATGCGATGAAGGCCCGGCCGAACTTTTGCGCTTTCGCTGCCACGGGGATCAGCATGGCTGCGGCAAGCAGGAGCAGGAACACCACCCAGAAGAGGGGGTTCTTCAGCACTCCGGCGAACAGGAACGGCGCGATAAAAATTGTGCCGATCGTGGCCAGTGCATACAGGCCCATGGTCGCCATCCAGGTTTTCGGAATCCATGCGGCCACCCGGTCGCGCAGCGCGCCCTCGGTCTTCATGGCGAGATAAATCGCGCCATGCATGGTGAAGAGCGCAAGACTGAGGACGCCGATGAGCACCGAATACGGGTTCAACAATCCAAGAAACGAACCCGTCCACATGTGGTGCGCGTCTATGGGTACGCCGTGCAGCACATTCCCGAAGGCGACGCCGAAGAGGATTGCCGGCAGGAGGCTGCCGAGGCCGAATCCCCAATCCCAGAATTCGCGCCAGCGGGAGGATTCCACCTTGCTCCGGAATTCCATCGACACCGCACGGAAGATCAATGCGGTCAGCAGCAGCATCAGCGCGAGATAATAGCCGCTGAACACCGTGGCGTACACCACCGGAAACGCGGCGAAGAGCGCCCCGCCCCCGGTGAGCAGCCACACTTCATTGCCGTCCCACACCGGACCAATGGCGTTGAGATGCATGCGCCGTTCGTTGTCCGTGCGTGCGAACAGGTGCAGGACGCCGACACCGAGATCGAAGCCGTCCAGAATTGCGTAACCGATAATCAGCACGCCGACGAGTGCGAACCAGATCATGTTCAGGTCCATTATGCAATCACCTCCTTCGCGCCTAGCGGCGCCGGTCCCTGTTTCACTTTACGGACAAAAAGATAGACATAGAGCACACCGAGGCAGAGGTAGATGAAGGCGAACANNCCGACGGTGACGGACGCCGCTTCGCTAGTCCGCAAGAGTTTGTAGACAATCCAGGGTTGCCGGCCCACTTCGGCGGAGATCCAGCCCAGCTGGCAGGCGGCCAGCGGGAGCGGCATGGAGATGAGCAGCAGCCTCAGGAATGCGGCGGAATCCCACAGCGTCTTCCGCCAGAGCTTGAACGTGGCAATCGCTGTGAGGAGGATGAAGTACATCCCGAGGACAACCATATTGTGAAACGACACGAAGGTCAGCCAGAGCGGGGGAATCTGGTCCGGGGGAAAATCATTGATCCCCTTGATGGGTGCGGCCGGATCACCGAACGCCAGCCAGCTCAGCAGCCCGGGGATTTCGATGTTCGCATGCAGCGTGGGCGGCGCGGTGGTCGGAAATGCAAAGAAGACCATAGGGGCGCCGTTGGCGCTTGAATATAGCCCCTCAATGGCTGCAAATTTCTCGGGCTGCGTCTGGGCCACCTGGCGGGCATGCTCATGACCGAACGGCATCAGCTCGAGCAGCGACACGACGAGTCCATAAACAACGGCAAGACGGAGCGCCCGGCGGGCAAACTCGGTTTCACGCTGTTTGAGAAGATAGTACGCGGCAATGCCGGCCATGAAGAATGCGCCCGTGATCAGCGCGGCGTCCACGGTGTGCAGGTAGCGCACCATCGTCGACGGGTTGAAGACCGCTTCCGCAAAGCTCGTCAGCTCCGCCCGGCCGTTGCGCAGCACGAAGCCGGCCGGCGTCTGCTGCCATGAATTCGCCACGATGATCCAGAAGGCGGAGATGGTCGCTCCAATCGCCACCATGAGAATCGAAAACCAGTGGGTCCCCTTGGACACGCGGTTCCGGCCGAACAGATAGAGGCCGAGGAAACCGGACTCCAGGAAGAAGGCAAAGACGCCTTCCGCCGCAAGGGGCGCACCGAAAATATCTCCCACGAATTTGGAATATTGCGCCCAGTTTGTCCCGAACTGAAACTCCATGACAATGCCTGTGGCAACGCCGACGGCAAAGGTGAGTCCGAGGATCTTGCCGAAGAAGGCGCCGATGCGGGCATAGACCTCGTCCTTTTTCCGCCAGCCCAGGAACTCCACAATCACCAGCAGCCAGGCGAGGCCGATGGATATGGGGGGAAAAAGGAAGTGGAACCCGACCGTGAGGGCGAACTGCAGCCGGGCAAGAAAGACAGCATCCATGGGAAGCCTCCTGTGTAGGGGAACATGGTTGATGCGGTACGTCTTAACTGCGGTGAGCGAGCGACGCCGCGGCAAGCTCCGCCAGCGACCTGCTCGAGAGCACTTCGCGCAGCTTCTGCTGCGCCTCGCACCAGACCGCATGCACAGCGCACCAGGGTGAGCGGTGACATGCGTCGGGCGACAACACACACATATTCAGATCCAGCTCGCCTTCAATCGCCCGGATGACATCCAGAAGCGTCAGATCCCGGGGTTGCGCCGCGAGGGAAATCCCTCCGCCATTGCCCCGGAATGAGGTGATGATGCGCGCGCGGGCCAATTTTGTCACGATTTTTCGAAGAAATGTCTCCGGCACGTCCCATTCACGCGAGATTTCCGCGATCGAGACGACACTCCCGGGAGGAAGTGTTGAAAGGTGCACAACAGCGCGCACCGCATATTCACCTGTCTTGGTAAGCTGCATCATGGGGGATACAGAGACGCGTCCAAATTTCGTGCCAAATGAGACAGATGTAGTCGCATTTGATACTCGTGATGATTAATAGATTTTTCTATATGCTGCACCCGAGATGTCAGGTGGATCTTCCTAAGATTGAGAAAAATAGACGCCGCTCACTTGCATGAATGAGAAAATCAGCGTTGCCTTGGACGACCGTGTATTGACATTAGATCTCAATCCTCCGTACCATTGATGACCTATGGACAAATTCGTGATCAACGGCGGACGGACACTCAACGGTTCAGTCGCCATCAGCGGTGCCAAGAATGCCACCCTTGCCCTGATGCCCGCAACGATTCTCGCCGGCGGCATCTCCAGACTCTCTAATACGCCCGCGCTGCGCGACGTCACCACGATGTCAGCCCTGCTGCGCACCATGGGCATCGACATCGAAATGCGGGAACACACGCTCACCCTCGATACCCGTGGCATCGACAAGTTCGAGGCGCCGTACGAGCACGTGAAGAAGATGCGCGCATCGATCTATGTGCTGGGTCCCCTGGTTGCACGCTTCGGACAGGCGAAGGTCTCCCTTCCTGGTGGATGTGCCTGGGGTCCGCGCCCGGTCAACCTGCACATCGAGGCCATCAGGAAGCTGGGAGCTGAAGTGGATCTGCAGGAAGGGTATATTGTCGCCCGCGCATCCCACCTTGAGGGAGCCCGCATTCACTTTGATGTCTCCAGCGTTGGCGCGACAGGCAACGCGCTCATGGCGTCGGTACTGGCCCGGGGAACAACGGTGATCGACAATGCGGCGATTGAGCCGGAGATCACTCAGCTCGCGGAGTATCTTGTCGCTATGGGTGCCCGCATCGCCGGTCTCGGCACGAACAGACTTGAAGTAGAGGGCGTCAGAGAGCTTCATGCTGCCGACGCCACCACGATTCCCGACCGCATCGAAGCCGGCACATTCCTGGTCGCCGGTGCCTTGTGCGGCGGCACGATCACCTTGACCGGGGCGCAAGCCGGGCACCTTACCGCAATCATTGCCAAACTTGAAGACGCCGGCAGCGAGATCTCTGCCACCTCCGACACGGTGACGATCAAGGCACCGCGCAAGCTGCGGTCGGTCGACGTGACGGCGAGCATCTATCCGGGGTTCCCAACCGATATGCAGGCGCAGTGGACGGCCCTGATGGCCGTCGCGGAGGGGGCCTCTGTCGTCACCGACTCGATCTATTTTGACCGGTTCAAACACATTCCGGAGCTACTCCGACTCGGGGCCGACATCGACGTCAAAGATAACGCCGCCTTCGTCCGCGGCGTCCGGTCCCTGACAGGTGCAAAAGTCATGTCGACGGACCTCCGTGCCTCGGCTTCACTGATCCTCGCCGGACTCATTGCGCGGGGCACCACCGAAGTGCTGCGGGTGTATCATCTCGACCGCGGTTATGAGTCGATCGAAAAGAAACTTCGCGCTCTGGGCGCCGATATCAAGCGGGTGACAGGCGAGGAGTTTTGACCCTCGTGTTACGTCCCGCACAGCATCTCCGCTCCCGGGCCGCCGCAGCTGCGGGAGTGTGGTACCTCGTCACCGCCGCGGTCTGCACCCGCATCCCCCTCCTGAATTATCTGGGGTTCGAAAGCGCATTTGTCACGGCGCTCATGGGTTCATTCGTCGCAGGCTTCTTGACCATCGCCCGCCTTCGTCCCATCTATCTCGCCGTGCAAGCGCAGGGGCAACCCTTCACCGCACGCACGGCATTTGCCTCGATCATTCCGGTCAATCTGCTGCTCCTGGCAATCCCCCTTGCGCTCCTCTGCGTGAATGCGGTCTTCGTCCCGAACTGCGATTTTGCCGAAGGATGCGCATTCTTCCTTCTTCTGCCTGTCGTTTCCGTGTTCTTTGCCACCGCGCTCGGACTGTTCTGCACCGTCCACTACAGGCATCCCCGTCTGGCCTTCATGGGCTATGGTATCCTGAGCGTGATCTACGTGCTGTACACCGGCTATGCCACGCCGGCGATTTTTTCCTACAACTTTTTTTACGGCTATTTCCCGGGATTCTCCTACGATGAGCTGCTCCCCCTTGGGTGGCCCCTGGTGACCTTCCGCATGCTGACCGTTATTGTGGCAGGTCTGTTTGTCTGGTGGTCCCATATCATCGTCACCGGCTTGCCGCGGGATGCGGGAACGTTCACGAAAGGTGCGGCTCTGTTGAGGATCCTCGCGACCCGCCACACTGCGGCGAGCGTTCTCCTCCTGGCAGGAGCGGCCGTTCTGTTCCTCTTCCGCTGCCAGCTCGGGTGGGAATCCAGCGCCGCGTTTGTCCGCACCACCCTGGGGGGCATGACGGAAACCGAACACTTCACGATCTACTTCGATTCGTCGTCCACCCGCGTTGGCGATCTCGCAGTAATTGTGCAGGAACACGAATTCCGCTTGCACCAGATCCTGGAGGCGTGCGCCCTTTCGCGTACGGAGAAGATCACATCCTATATTTATCCGACGACGGAAAGCAAACGGCGTCTCATCGGGATCGGCGAAACCGAGATTGCCAAGCCCTGGAGCCGCGAAGTGCACATGACCCGCAGCAGCATGGATGCGTCGCTGAAACATGAACTTGTGCACGTGATCGCCGGCCAGTTCGGCCTGCCGGTGATCCATGCCAGTTTCAGCACCGGCCTGGTCGAAGGGATTGCCGTTGCCGTGGACGGGTCCTGGGGATACAGGACGCTTCCGCAATATGCTGCGGCACTACGCGCTGCCGGTCTTGCGCCTCCGGTCGACCGGCTGATGACTCCGGCGGGGTTCATCGCGCAATCCTCATCAGTCAGCTATGTCCTTGCAGGGGCCTTCTGCAAATTTCTTCTTGATACCTATGGCATGCGGCCGCTGCTGCAGGTCTACCGCACCGGAGACTACGAAACCGCCTATCAGCTCCCGTTGGATGCCCTGATCGCCGCCTGGCAGCGGAGTCTGGATGCCGTGCCCGTGGGCGCAAGCGACTCAGCGTCGGTCGATGTCTTTTTCCGGCGTCCGCCCCTGTTCGGCAAAGTCTGTGCCCGGGTCCATGCCCGGCGTCTGCGTGAAGCCCGGGAGTTGCTGCGCCAGCACAGGGATGAGGAGGCGCTCGAACGGTATGCAGCGCTGGCTGCCCGGAGCGGAGGATATGACGCCCTGGCGGGACTGATGACCGCGCATTTCCGGAAAGGGGACTACGCTGCAGTCAATGGGCTCTACGATTCCGTCACTACGCATGACCCCATCCCGCGGCGCTATCTGGCGCTTGGCATCATGGCGGGTGACGCCCGGTGGGGGAACGGCGACACGGCCGGCGCCGCAAGGCTCTACGGAGAAGTACGTGCGGCCCGACTTTCGCCCGGTCTGCTCGAGGCCGCCGCCGTGCGCCTCCTGATTCTGTCCGATACCGCTGCGACGCGACAGCTTCGCTGGTACTTCTTCACGGAACAATCCGATACAGCACTTGCAGCCGGCCTTGCACGCCCCGCGAGTGGGAAGGCACAGGAACTTTCACACTATCTGCGCGGCCGTATCGCATTCCGCATGCGCCGGTACGATGACGCGGCGAACCTCCTGCAGAGTGTAGACGCCGTCCGCCGTGACCCGGAGCTTGACGCCATCCGGCAGCGGTTGCGCGGTGACGCCCTGGTGCACTGCGGAAGATATGAGGACGCAAAAAGTGAATACTGGACCTCCCTGAATAACGATGCTTCCCCGTATGCCGTTGACGACGTAGGGGATCGGATCGCGCGGTGCGATTGGCTCGAAACGCAGGATGTTCACGGGACACGCCGATGACCACGATTCCCGCATACGACAGGATCCTCATCTCACGAATGAAGTTCATCGGTGACGTCGTGCTTACCACGCCGGCCGTCCGCGCCCTCCGCGCACAGTATCCCGGGGCGTTCATCGCCTACATGGGGGATGCGCAAGCCGTCAGCTTGCTGGCGCACAATCCGCATTTGAACGAGATCATCCCGTTTGACTTTTCCCGGCCCACCTGGCGGGAGCAACCCCGGGTCGTGGCACTGCTCCGGCGCCGCAGATTCGACCTGGCGATCGACCTGTTCGGCAATCCGCGGAGCGCACTCATGATGTTTCTGTCCGGTGCGCGAACGCGCGTCGGGCTCGACCGTCCGGGCCGCGGCCGCCTCTATACTGTACGCGTGCGCGACGACGGGTCGCCAAAAGACGCTGTGGCCTTTCACCTGCAGTACCTTCGTGCGGCGGGCATTCCGGCAGCATCCACGAAGCCGGAGATCTTCCTGACGGCGGACGAGCGGGCGGAGGCATCCGCTCTGCTCCGCAAGACGGTGGGGGACGACCGTCCGTGCGTGGCGATGCACCCCGGGGCGACATGGCCTGCGAAGATGTGGCTTCCGGAGCGGTTTGCCGGGGTTGCGTCGCAGGCACAGACTGATCTCGGGGTCCGGGTCATCCTCACGGCCGGCCCCGGAGATGGCGAAGCGATCCGGAAAGTCCAGAAGGCGCTCACGACACCGCTGCCCGTGTTCATGAGTCTTCCGCTTCGTCAACTGGCTGCACTGCTGGGCGCCTGTTCTGCGTGCATCGCCAACGATTCCGGACCGATGCATATTGCGGCGGCGGTGGGAACGCCCACGATCGGCATTTTTGGCCCCGGCGAGGAGAATATCTGGTTTCCGTACGATGCCGCAGCGGGGCACACCGCGTTGCGCCATGACGTTGTCTGCCACCCCTGCCACCTCGATTTCTGTAACAGGGACGGGGACCTTTATATGGAATGCATGCAAGGCCTCACCAGGGAAGAGGTCTACCGTGCCCTCACACGGGCGGTGAGCTACCGCTCGACGCCGGTTCGGTGAGTTGCCTTTTTCTCGCTTTTTGTCGTACTTTTCTGTCTGTGTCAGCATCTACCACCCAAGGAGATCCCATGAAGACGACTATCATTGATGCCATTGCGCGCGAAATTTTGGATTCACGCGGTAATCCCACCATCGAAGTAGATGTCATACTCGAAAACGGTGTCATCGGCCGTGCGGCCGTTCCCAGCGGCGCCTCCACCGGAGAAAATGAAGCCGTCGAATTGCGTGACGGCGACAAGTCCCGCTACAATGGCAAGGGGGTATTGAAGGCCGTGGACAACGTGAACGAGACGATCGCTTCGGAAGTGATCGGCAACGATGCGCTCAACCAGGTGGCGATCGACACCATGATGATCAAACTGGACGGCACGCCGAACAAATCGAAGCTCGGGGCAAATGCCATCCTGGGCGTTTCTCTGGGCGTTGCACGGGCGGCTGCGTTGTCCCTCGGGATTCCCCTCTACAAATATATCGGCGGCACCAATGCAAAAACGGTCCCTGTGCCGATGATGAACATCCTGAACGGCGGAAAACATGCGGACAACAACGTTGACTGCCAGGAGTTCATGATCGTTCCCGTGAACGCCGAGCGGTTTACCGAAGGCTTGCGGATGGGTGCCGAGGTGTTCCATGCGCTGAAATCGGTCCTGACGAAGAAGGGCCTCAATACGTCGGTGGGCGATGAAGGCGGTTTCGCCCCGAACCTCAAGTCCAATGATGAGGCAATCGAAGTCATCCTGGAAGCCATTACGAAGGCCAACTACACCCCGGGCACAGATGTGTACATTGCGCTCGATGTCGCGGCCAGCGAGATGATGGACAACGGCACGTATCTCTTCTCCAAGTCCGACAAATCCACGAAAACCTCCGACCAGATGGTGAAGTTGTACGAACAGTGGGTGAACCAGTATCCGATCATCTCCATCGAAGACGGCATGGCGGAAGGCGATTGGGACGGCTGGAAGATACTCACCGATGCCCTGGGCAAGAAGATTCAGATTGTCGGCGACGATGTGTTCGTGACGAACACCACATTCCTGAAGAAGGGGATTGACATGGGCGTGGCAAATTCGATTCTGGTGAAACTGAACCAGATCGGCACGCTCACGGAAAC
>PMCM01000147.1 GCA_003154155.1 Ignavibacteriota bacterium
GCAACGATGGGCACATGCCGTCCGTTCTGCTCCCCTTTCCGTATCGCGTTGGTCGCCGTAAACCCATCCATTTCGGGCATTTGACAATCCATGAACACGATCTGATACGGGATCGACTCCACGGCTTTGACTGCTTCCAGACCATTCGCGACGAGATCGACCCTGCACCCGATTTTCTCCAGCATCTTCCGTGCTACTTGCTGATTCACCGGATTGTCCTCCGCCACAAGCACACGCGTCATGTGGTCGTGGGGAGTCCCGGGCCGTTCGGCCGGCGTTGCACGCTGGCGCTGGGCGATCGCACCGACCTGGAGTCCGAGTGCATGCGACAAGACGCTGAGCAGCGCTCCCTGCTTCACGGGTTTTCCCAGATGTTCGACATACCCTGCATCCTGGAGATCCTCTTTCCGCATGAACCCGATGGAAGAGAGGAGGACGAGCCGGGGCATCGTGATCGATGGGTTTGCCTTGATCAGGCGTCCAAGAGACAGCCCGTCCATGTCCGGCATCTGCATGTCTGCGAGGACGAGCGCATACGGATCACCTGCGGCCGTTGCCTCTTCCAGCATCTTGAGCGCCCCTGCCGGAGACTCCACGACGTCGTGGCGGAATCCCCAGGCGGCGAGCTGATGGTGCAGAATTACCCGCGCCGTCTCATTGTCGTCGACACCGAGTATTCGCATGCCCGCCGGAGGAGGGCCGGGAATGGCGTCTGCAACCTGAACATTTTGCTTTGCGAAGACGGCGTGGAAGGTGAATGTACTCCCTTTGCCCTCCTCGCTCGAAACGGAGATTGTTCCCCCCATCATTTCCGTCAGCCGCTTCGCAATCGTCAATCCGAGGCCTGTCCCGCCGAACTTTCGCGTCGTCGAGCCATCCGCCTGCATGAATGCCCGGAACAACTTGCCACGCGCCTCCGGCGCAATCCCGATCCCTGTATCCTTCACAGCAACGCGGACCACGGCCGAGGTGTCGGTTTCCGACTCCAGTTCCGCCGCCACGACAATCTCTCCCTTCTCGGTGAACTTCACCGCGTTGGAGAGGAGGTTCGTGATGATCTGCCGGACCCGGCCCGGATCACCGCGCAGCAAAACCGGCAGATCGCTGGGGATGGAACAGATCAGCTCAACGCCCTTGGTCCGCGCGGCGAACGAATGTAAATCCGTGGCTTCTTCGATCGTCGCGCGGAGATCGAAGTCGATGATTTCCAGTCCGAGTCTCCCCGCTTCGATCTTCGAAAAGTCGAGAATGTCGTTGATGATCGTGAGGAGGGCATCGCCGGATTTCCGGATCATTTCGGCAAACTCCCGCTGCTCGTCAGTCAGGTTCGTGTCGAGAAGGAGTCCGGTCATGCCGATCACACCGTTCATCGGCGTCCGGATTTCGTGGCTCATGTTGGCCAGGAATTCGGATTTGTGACGCGATGCCTCCAGCGCTTCCTCACGCGCCTCGGTCAGCCGCACCGCTTGCTCCGCCAACACTCTGGCCTGGGTTTCCGCATCCGCTTTGGCCTTTGCAAGCGTGGCATTGTTTGCCGCCAGCTCGTCCTGGGTCTTTCGGCGCTCGGAGATGTCGCGCAGCGATCCTTCCGTGCCGATGATGGCGCCCCTTTCCCCGGTCAGGGCGTGCGCATTGACCGAAGTAAACACCACCCGGCCGTCCTTCGCATGCAACTGGACCTCCATGTCGACAACTTCCCCCCGTGACCCGATTTCCCGCATCAACGCTCGCCGTTCTTCCGGATGGAGATACAGGTCCTTCACCTGCCGTCCGATCAGCTCCTCGCGCGTGAAGCCCGAGTACCGGAAAATGGACGGGCTGATTTCGATAATGGTCCCGTTCACATCCGCCTGGAAGAAGACGTCCTGCACATTTTCAAAGATGGCCCGGAATTTCCGTTCGCTCTCGCGAATCATCTTTTCCGCCCGGCGCCGCTGCGCGCGTACACGCATCACGTAGCCTGCAACAACGAGCAGCCCGATCCCGGCAACACTTTGCAGGAGGCGGGCCCACCAGGATCGGTACCAGGGAGGGCTCACGCTGAACCGGTACAGTGCGGGCTCGCTCCATTCCATCCCGCTCTGCTGCGAGCGCACCTGAAGGGTGTACTCCCCCTGCGGAATGCGGGTGATCAACACGGCCGCCGAGGACGACGGTCCGCTCCATTCATCCTGCAGCCCCTGCAGCCGGGTCTGATACAGGACCTTGTCGCCGGGAAACGAAAGGCAGGAATAGCTCGCATCGAGGAACGTGGCGTACGGGAATGCATGGTCATGAGTTCCATGGACACGAAGCGTATCGCCGTTGACGGCAAGCATTGTAAAGAGGGGTGACGGGGTCTTGAGGGCATGCGCAATCGGCGCCTGCCAGTATGCAACTCCGTGAGCTGTCCCGACCCACACATGGTGATGATTGTCCACGGCAATCGATCGGTAGGCAATGGTCATGCTCGGCAGACCGTCGCGGCCGTCAAATCGCGTAACCTCGTCGCCGGAGAGTCTGACCAATCCGTGGGATGATCCCGCCCAGACTGTGCCGGCGCTGTCCACGGCGACTGCTGATGCGCCTGCACCGCCAAGCGCCCGCACACGCGTGTACCCACCCGCGGGGGTCATGCCATAGCTCAGGAGACCTTTGCTCGTCGCCAACCATATCTGGCCGTCTCCGCCGACAGCGATATCATGCACCTCGAACCGGCCCTTGATTGCAGGATCGAGATGCCGCCCGAGATTCTCAAAGCGGTCGCTTGCGGAATCGTACCTGAAGAGAAATGTGGTATCACCCACCCCTCCCGCATAGACGCCGGAGCGGCTGTCGCAGCGGACCACATTCACATGCCGTGGAAGTCCTGCCGACCGATCGTAGCGGTGAATGACCCCGTTCTCCGAGATCCTCAGCACACCTTCCAGGCCGTCCATACAAAGCCAGACATCGTTTCTCCCGTCCCGCTCCATGTGCGTGACAAGCCTGTTGCCGACGTCGGGGAGCGTGAACTTGGTAACCACCCCATTGCGGCTGTGGGCGACATAGCCGTCCTTGAACCCGCACCAGAAATCCCCCGCTTCACCCGTCAGGCTCAGGATCAGGCTTTGTGTCTTGCCCCATATCTCCCGCTGCCGTCTGTGTACGCCATCAAACGCAAGAGCATAGACGGCATCGCCGTCTGTTGCCAGAACCGATTGTCCATCCCCCCGCGTGACCGATTCAATGTAGAAATGGGTGTAGGTCAGCGGAAATTCCGAGAGGTAGGTAAGATTCAACAATGCGATCCCTTCATCCGAGCTGACCCAGATGGAACCGTCATTGCCGAGAGATATCTTGTTGATGACCTGGAATCCGACCTTCTCAAATCGTTCGGCCCTCCCGGTTCCCTGCGACGGAGCGATACGGTACACGCCCGTTTTCCATGTCCCGACGTACATCTCTCCCGCGGGACCCACCACAATCGAAGAGACATCAGCTATCCGTGCGCGGAGGACGAATGCGGCGCTCCGCAGCACCAGGTCGGGCTTGAGTTCATACACGCCGTCGCTGCGGCCAACAAGAATTCGGCCGCCGGACGCCTGTGCCACGGCATTGATGGGACACCTGCCGGTCGGCCCGGCGATGGATATTTCGATCAGCGCATCACATTCACGGCTGTACCGGAAGAGATACCCCCGCTCGGAAAGGACAAGCATATCGCCGCCCGCCGTTTCGACAAATTGAAACGACCTGACATAACTATTCGCCCAGGTCTTCCGTTCCAACGGATAGCGCTTCATGCGGTGGCCGTCGAACCGGACAACAGCGCCCGGCTCGCTCACCCAGAGACAACCCGAACTCTCCTGAAAGACCGTCTTAGGATAGAATACCGTCGAGTCGGTCGGTACGGCGGCGCCAGGAAGAACCGGAATGAACACCGTGGAGTCGGACCGCGAATCCACGCGATAAATCCCGCGATCGTTGACTGCAATCAGATCGCCGTTGTTCAGCACCACGACATCCTTGACATACTTGCTTGGCAGGAACTTCTCGAACGAGACAAAATTCCTCCCGTCAAATCGCACAAGGCCGGCATCGGTCGCCGTCCAGATGTACCCGTCGCGATCCTGTGCAACAGCTTTCGTCAGATTGGTCGGCAGCCCTTGTTCGAAGTCAAAAGTCGTGACACGAAAATCCTGCGCCGCCGCTGCGTGCACCAGCACGCCCGCCAGCAAGACGGTCAGACATCGTCGACACATGCGATTATGTTGAGAAAGCCGCTCGATCCAATGCAATAGTATCTCTCTGAAAAACGCGTTCCCCCCCGATTCAGGACGGAAACCAGCTTTATCCGCCATGTATGGCTGCAATTTCGTGAGTATTTCCATTATCCATCAAAACACCATATATCATGCCAATCAAAAACCGCACGGAATGCACGAATGTCTCTCTGCCATACCGCAATTCGCTGATTTTTTGTCCAGCTGTCCATATTTGTTCACCGGCAACCGGGGCATATTGCACAGCAAACCCGGTTGGGGAAAAAGCACCGCGTTTATGCAAATCTGTCCGGCCTTCCCCGGTTCAACTTGTTTTTCCTTTTCTCATCGCGTACATTATGCTTACGTTTCCACAGCATCAATGCAGTCTCCATAACCCGCGTAGAACCAAAGCCTTGTCCCGATTGTCGACCACCGCAATCACCACAGACATTGCGTATGGGGCGTAACTATCGCCGGGACCACGCGTAGAGACCTTCTGAACGGACGGCCCAGCAGCATATATCTGAGAGGATCCAGCATATGGGACAGAAAGATCTTTTCCTCAAACCTGCTCCCGACGGCAAACAAGACGCTCCGGCACCCAGCCCGGCACAAAACCTGGAATCGCCGATGCCGGCCCAACGGGATATTCCTCTCCCGGGATCGACTAAAGCCCTTGACCTGGATCCGGGTCCATTCCTCGAACAGTTGAAAGAGGCAATGGAGAAATCCGATCTTCCGGGACAGCAGACCTATCTCGCCTTTTCGAAGGCTCTGAGCAATATGGACAAATTGCCGATGGACGAGGCAACGAAGTTCCAGGCCGCATTCGCCACCTTGCAGGCCACCGGAAGCGACGTCAACCAGCTGCTCGAATCGTTTCACTATTTTGACGGCATCCTCGATGCCGAAAAGGACAAGTTTGAGGAAGCGCTCCACGCAACCATCGGTGATTCCGTCATCAAGAAGGAAAACGAGATCAAGCAGCTCACCGATGAGAATGCCGGACACTCGGCGCAGATCCAGCAGTTGACCGAGACGATCTCGGCAAATCAGCGCAACATCGCTGCGCTGCAGTCCGAACTTGCGGATGTAAATGGCAAGTTGAAGCAAAAAGAGAATAGTTTTATGTCGGCGTACCGCTCGATGAAGGATCAACTTCAGACAGACGCGCGGAAAATCAACACGTATCTCAGCTCCGCTATCGCAGCGCAGCCGCTTTCAGCCACGAAACACAAAAAGTGAGGAGATGAAGATGGCCGACTCGTCGTTGCTTCCCTCAACGGTCTCGACCGCAGGCATGAAATCGTTCTGGAGCCGTAAAGAAGGAAAGACCGGAATGCTTTTCGCAGCGGCTATTCTTGCCGCTGTGGGATACGGGCTGTTCCAGATCCTTCCCTATCTGATCACCATGACGAAGAATCTCTTGACGCTCGGCATTCTGGGCATCTGTCTTTTTGTTCTGGTCTATCTCGTGATGGATCATCAGGTGCGCACGCTGGTGTGGTATTTGTACAAATCACTGATGCGCGGCATCACCGGGGTTTTCATCCAGATCGATCCCGTGGGCATCATCGAGACCTACGTCGCCCACCTCCGGAAGCAGCTGGAGAATCTCGAAAGCCAGATCCAGGAACTTTCCGGGGCGAAGCGCAAACTCTCCGACGCCATTGATCGGGCCAAGGAAGAACTCGATGAGCAGTTGAACCTCGCCAAGACCGGCCAGAAGCAGGGTCTCGGGGCAGCCGAGATCACCGTATACACGAACCAGGCCGGCCGTCTCAAAACCCGGATCGAGAAATATCAGAGCCTCCTCACGAAACTGGATACGCTGTACCGCATTCTGGAGAAGATGGACAAGGCGGCCAAAGTGGTGATCCTCGACAAGACCAACCAGGTCGAAGACATCAAGATTCAACGGCAGGAAATGCGTACCGGCTTCAATGCGTTCAAGTCGGCAATGAGCATCCTCTCCGGCGATCCCGACAAGAAGGTCCTCTTCGACCAGGCGATGGAATCCATCCAGAACGACATCAGCATGAAGGCAGGAGCGATGGAGCAGTTCATTGAGGAGTCGAACGAAGTCATGAGCGCCATCGACCTCCAGAATGGTGCGTTCGAGGAGAAAGGAATGAAGCTGCTGGAAAAATGGGAGAATGAGGGGTTGCCGCTCCTCCTCACGGACGGTTCTGATCAGAACCGGCCTCCGGACCAGCAGCGCCCGGTGGACGCAAAATTCGTGGAAGTCGCCAAGGATGCCTCGAAGACCGGCGACAACTCATACACAGACCTGTTGAACAAATAGATCCCCCACCCTGAAAGGCTGCACTCATGAATCGCCTCACTGTCTTTTCGAAAATTCTCGGAGGGCTGGCGATCGTTGGAATCCTGATTGGCGCCCTGTACTATCTGGGAAAGAACCCCGATGTTGCGGAGAAAATTGCCCCCACGGCGAAACCGGTGTCGGGTCCGGAGCACAAGGAAGCACGGGCGGACCGGGGTGAGAAGCTCATCGTCGGCATCAACACCTGGGGAGGTTTCGGCGGCGCGGTGTACTTCAACGGCGGATTCAAGGCTTCCAAAGAGAGCAAATTCTACACGCAATACGGCCAGCTCGTTGAGTTCAAGCTGATCGACGACTTCAACGCCAGCCGGGAAGCATGGAAGAGCGGGGATATCGACGTCCTCGGTTTCTGCACCATCGATGCGTTCACCACGGAGATCAACGGCCTGCGACAATTTGAGCCTCAGGTCATCGGCCAGATCGACTGGTCACGCGGGGGCGACGCGATCGTCGTGCGCCGCGGCATCAATCAGGTCTCCGATTTGAAGAACAAGAAGATCGCGGTCGCGCCAATGACCCCCTCGCACACCCTGCTGCTGTGGCTGATGGACGCGGGTGAAGTCAGCTGGGGAGACGTCCAGATTATTCCGGTCGCCAACGGCATCGATGCCGCCGACCTCTTCAAGAAGCAACAGGTCGATGCGGCAGTGGTCTGGTCGCCTGACGACCAGGATTGCGTTGCCAAGATCGAAGGTTCAAAAGTGCTCGTCAGCACCAAGACGGCTTCGCATATCATCGCGGATGTCTGGCTGGCCAAGAAGTCCACCGTGGAATCGAAGCACGACGCACTCAAGGCCTTTGTGGAAGGCTCGCTGAAGGGGAATGGCGCAGTCAACACCGATGCAGCCGCCCGCAAGGAAGCCGCCGCGCTCCTGGCCGACGGATTCAACCAGCCGGTCGACTTCTGCGTCACGGCAATCGCCAATGCGCGTCTGGCCACCCTGGGCGACAACCAGGATTTCTTCGACGTCAACGGCAACTTTGCCGGTGTGACCGGCGAGAAGCTGTACACAAAGATGGCCCAGGCATTTGCGCAAACGAAGGACAACCAGGGACAGTACTATATTAACGGCGCCGTCCCCCCGTGGCGCACCATCGCCTACCCGGCCTTCATCCGCGCAAGCACACTCTCCGGCCCCGAACAGCTGGCCGAAGGGGGCGCAAAGTTCGCCGCGCCGACACCCGCTATGGCGACCACACCCGCCATCAGCACCAAGAAGGTCACGATCGAGTTTCCCTCCGGCTCATATACCTTGACTGACGACGCCAAGACCAAAATCGACATGGAGTTTCTTGACCTGGCCAAGGGATTCCGCGAGGCACGCATACGCATCGAAGGAAACACCGACAACGTCGGCAGCGCCGAGATGAACAAGGAGCTTTCGCGCAAGAGGGCCGTCGCCGTGGCAGCCTATCTCTCCAAATGGTTCGACCGGAACAGGTTTGTCGTGGTGGGCAACGGCCCGGACAAACCGGTGGCGGATAACGGTTCCGCCGAAGGGCGCCAACGTAACCGCCGCACGGATTTTGAGATTCTCGGCGAGTAACTGCAGACGCACACAGCCAGGCATTCCCCTATTCCGGAACAGAAAGAGCATGATCTATGAGCGACCTGCGCGAACCTCTGCCGAAACGCACCCACCTGCTGTACGAACTGGGCGGATTGGTGTTCATTCTGGTAGCGTGGCAACTGGTGGCGATGAAAGTCAATTCCATCGCCATCCTCCCCACGCCGCTTGAGGTAATCGGATCATTTCCTGAACTGCATTTCCAGGACCTGATCGTCATCAACACCCTGTACTCCATCAAAATCAATCTGCTCGGCTATCTCTGGGCGATTGTCCTCGCGCTTCCGCTGGGATTCGCCCTCGGTTTGTCTACCCCCCTCGGCGCAATCTTCAACAGGTTTCTCGAAGCGATTCGTTACATCCCCCTGACCGCGGTGACCGGCCTGTTCATCGCCTGGTTCGGCATCTATATGAATATGAAGGTGCAGTTCCTCGCGTTCGGCATCTTTGTGTACCTCCTCCCTGTGGTCGTGGAACGCGTCAGAGAGCTCGACGAGGTGTACGTGCAGACCGCGCAGACCCTCGGCGCCAGCAAATGGCAGATCATTGTGAAAGTCTTCATTCCGGGCGTCCTCTCACGCGTATCAGACGACATCCGTGTGCTGACCGCCATATCCTGGACCTACATCATCGTCGCGGAGCTGGTCAACAACGAAGGAGGCATCGGCGCCCTGATGTTCAGGGCGTCGCGCCAGAGCAGGCTAGACAAGGTGTTCGCGGGACTGTTCGTCATCATCCTCATCGGCATCGTCCAGGACAAGCTGTTTATCTGGCTCGATCGCCATGTCTTCAAATACAAATATGCGACCGGCACATGACCGCGACAAACAACGTCATCGAACTGAAAAATGTGTCCCAGTGGTACACACGGGACAACGGCCAGAGGACCGTCGTCATTGAAGGCCTCGATCTGACCATCGAAGACGTCCCCAAAAAGGGACAGTTCATCTGCCTCCTCGGCCCTTCCGGATGCGGCAAATCGACGGTCCTCCGGTATGTCGCCGGGCTGCAGAAACCTTCCGAGGGACAGGTCCTGCTGTACGGCAAACCCCGGAAGCCTGAGGACCATGTCGGCATGGTCTTCCAGCAGTACAGTTCCTTTCCGTGGCTGACCGTGCTCGACAACGTGACGCTCGCGCTGGCGATCAAGGGCGTCCCGAAGAATGAGCGAAAAGAAAAGGCCATGTCGTACATCCAGGCCTGCGAACTCGAGGAACATGCCGACAAATATGCGCAGTATCCGATTCTGTCGGGCGGTCAGCTGCAGCGTGTTGCCATCGCCAGAAGCCTCGTGTCGAATCCCAACCTCCTTCTGATGGACGAACCGTTCGGCGCCCTCGATGTCAATACCCGTCTGAAAATGCAGGACATGCTGCTCGCCATATGGGAGAGGCTGTGGCACATCAACGATGCCACCACTGTCGTGTTCGTGACGCACGACATCCCGGAAGCGGTCTATCTCGGGACGGATATCTATATCATGCAGTCGGATCCGGGCAGAATTGCGCACCACCTTGTCATCGATCTGCCGTTCGACAAGACCCGGCAGGTGAAGAGGGATCCACGCTTCGTGCAATACGTGTACAATATTGAAGATATGATGATGAATGTACCGCAGAAGCGCGGGGCCGAATCCGCGAAGAAGTAACGCTTTTCCCAGCGTCCGCAAGCCCGGGACCCGACCCGGGCTTGTCCTTTCTTCCGTTTTTCGTGTGACACGCTACGTCCATTCCACCGGCCGGACGGGTCTCGTTGGCTCACCCGAGTTTCTGTTCGAAGGGTGATTCGTTGCCTCAGTTAAGTTTCTATTCAAAATGTAGATGGTTTTGACCCCGTTGGTTTGATTTTTCCCCCGGTATCCCGTAGCTTGAAGTTACAGTCCTCTTTCACTCCTTCGATGATCGGGAGAAACGCGATGTTGTCAGGACCACAGGTGTGCCGGACGAGAAACCCGTTCCGTCCATGAGCTCTGCCGGCACAGTATTCCATATCCAGCGCTTCTCGATTCACGACGGACCAGGCATTCGCACCACGGTGTTTCTCCAGGGTTGTGCGCTAAGTTGTTTCTGGTGTCACAATCCCGAGGGGAGCACAACACATCCCGTGTTGCAGTTCTACGCAGACCGGTGCACTGCCTGCGGCGCATGCGTGCAGGCATGTCCGCATCATGCGCACGAATTTCGCGATGACGTGCATCTGTTTCACCGCGAACGCTGCGTCACTGAGGGCGCATGCGTGGAAAGCTGCTTCTCCCAGGCACTGCTTCTGACCGGCCGTTCCATGACCGTCGCGGAGGTGATGGCCGAAGTGCTGCAGGATACCGCATTTTACGAACGGTCCGGCGGCGGGGTCACCCTCTCGGGAGGGGAACCGTCGCTGAGCAGCGCATTCAGCGGAGAACTCCTTGCACAGTGCAAGGCCCGCGGGATACATACGGCCGTTGAAACATGCGGCGAGGCGCCCTGGGCTTCGCTCGCCGACCTTCTTCCGGTCACCGACCTGGTTATGATGGACATCAAGCATATGGTCCCCGACCGGCACCGGGCTGCCACGGGAAAAGCGAACGACCGGATCCTCGACAATGCCCGGCGGCTTGCAGGCACCGGCAAACCCATCGTGTTCCGCACGCCGGTGGTGCCTACCGTGAATGACACCGAGGAGCAAATTGCAGACATCGCCGCATTCATCCGGACGTTGATCGATCAGCGTAATGGTTCTGCCGCGCCGCCCGCTGATCGCGCGCACATCCGGTATGAATTACTGACGTTTCACCGGCTGGCGTCGGACAAATACCGGAGTCTGGGGAGGGAATACCGGGCCGCCACATTGGAACCCCTCCCGAAAAGCCGCATGCAGGAACTGGCGGACGTCGCAGCGCATCTTGGCGTGGACACCGCGATACGGTGAACGCGCCCTCAGATCCGCCAACTCTTATATCAGGAACATCATTCATGTCGACGGCACTTGTGCAGGAGCTCTCTTTCCGCGAACGCATCGCCATGCTGCGCGCCACCAAAATGCGCCATACAGAAGAGAAATGGCGTGAAATCGGCTCGCTCGACATGGACGACCTTCCGATCATGCTTCCGCCGCCGGAGATGCGGAAAATCGTACGGATCGTCAGCGGTTCAGGCATTGTGATCTCCGATGCACTGTTCAGCAACTTCATACCCACGAGCAACCACCCGAGTGGCGGATTCTTCGGCGCACGCGCCTGCGGGGAAAACTTTCGCGCTCTCCTGGATATCCACCCGCCGTACGTCGATCCGGTCAGTTCCCTGGCAGGCGGATATATGGCAAGCTTCCTCGCCTACCGCGATCCCGCCTGGAATCCCGATTGCGACTACGCGCACCTGCACGCCGAGCAGAATCTCTACAAGCTCCACCACGGCATCGGCGCGGTACAGCACTTCTGCCAGGACATGACCATCGGGTTCCGCCTCGGATGGAACGGGCTTCTGGATCAGATTCACCGTTATCGCGGTGTGCAACGCGACGATGAGGCGCAGGAGCTCTACGACGGCCTCGAACAGTGTGTGCTGGGCATCCAGAACTGGATTGAGCGCCATGCCGCCGCCGCCCGTACCATGGCCCGCGAAGAGATGCGCCCGGAACTGCGGAAGAACCTGTTCGAACTTGCCGAGATGAATGCCGCGCTCGTCACACGGCCTCCCGTAACATTCCGGGAGGCTTGCCAGTGGATGTTGTGGTACCAGCTCGCCGCCAAGATGTACAACATGAGCGGATCACTCGGCCGCATTGACCAGTTTCTCTATCCGTACTTCGTTGCGGACAAGGAACGCGGAATCCTGACCGACGAAGAAGCGCTTTTCCACCTGGCGTGCTATTTTATCATGGATACCAGCTACACGCAGCTCGGCGGACCCGACGCAGAAGGCAACGACACCACGAATCCCCTGTCGTTCCTGGTGCTCGAGGCTGCCCACCTGCTGAAGATCCCGGTGAACGTGGGAGTCAGCGTCGGCGCACATACCGATCGCCGCCTCCTCCGTCGCGGGGTAGAGATCCTCTTCGAGGACAAGACGGGGATCCCAAAATTCCTGGGCGTGGACCGCACCAGCGAAGGATTTGCCCGCAACGGCTACCCCATCGCCCTGGGACGCGAGCGCACCTATTCCGGATGCCATTGGTGCGCCATCCCCGGCAGGGAGTACACCGTCAACGATTGCGTGAAAATCAACCTCCCCGTGCTGTTTGATACTGCACTCCGCGATATGATGAGCGACCCCGCCCTGGAGAAGAACACAACGGTGCTCTGGGCCAGGTTCACCCACCACCTGCGCCGCGCCGTCGATGTCATCGCCCAAAGTCTTGATTTTCACATGGACCACATGTTCCAGGTGTATCCGGAGCTGATGCTCGACCTCCTGTGCCATGGACCTATCGAGCGGGGCCGCGACGCATCACATGGCGGCGTGGAATTTTATAATCTGTGCGTGGATGCCGCAGGGCTCGCCACGACGGCGGACTCCTTCGCCGCTGTGGAACAACGCGTTGACCGTGAACGGAAGATCACCTGGGTGCAGTTGCGGCAGGAGCTCGACGCCGACTGGGCGGGCCCGGCCGGAGAACGCACACGCTTGATGATGAAACAAATCCCGCGGTACGGCAGCGGCAGCTCCCGGGCCGACGACTACGGCAAGATGATCGCCGGATTGTTCACGACCTCCGTCAAGGCAAAGCCCACCCCCCACGGATTTAACATGATCCCCGGCATCTTCTCCTGGGCGGCCAATATCGTGATGGGAAAGGACGTCGGCGCGACGCCCAACGGACGCCACGCGCAGTCACCGATTTCCCACGGTCCGAACCCGGATCCCGGTTTCCGCAAAGACGCCGCGCCAACCGCCCTTGCAATCACCGTCGCGGGGATTCAGCCCGGCTACGGCAATACGGCCCCGATGCAAATCGAGCTCGATCCGGGCCTGTCGAAGAACAACGAAGACATCGACAAGATCGTCGACCTCATCATCACCCATTTTGATCTCGGCGGCACACAAATCAATATGAACATCCTGGATAAGAAAGCCATCCTGGAGGCACATAAGGATCCGTCCAAATATCCGGACCTCGTTGTCCGCGTTACCGGGTTCAGCGCTTTCTTTGCCAGCCTGTCTCCCGAAATGCGGCAAATTGTCGTCGATCGTATTATCGCGGAAGGATGACGCCGGGCATGCGCGCGGCGCAAAGCCGAAAACCCGTTCCCCCGGCCACTATACCCGAGAACTACAGAGCCGATCCGCCTCTATGATGCCTACTCCCCGCCAACGCTTCCTTGCCTATGTCAGGAATCCCGAACTGTCGCCACGGGTGGTTTCGCCGTTTCTCCCCGACGCGGGTGTAGTCTCCGCCACGCTGGCTTCTCTTGGCCTCCCCGGGAGCGGCGACCCCGTGGCAAATGAAATCGCACTTTCCCGGCATCTCGGGTACGAGCCCATGTTCATGACCGAATGCTCCGGGCTCATTTTCGACTGGACAACCATCGAATCGCGGTCTTCTGAACGCCAGGTCGTGCAGGTGATCCCGACGGCGGAAGGCGAGTGGGTCCGGCATTCACCCCGCGTGGAAGTTCCCTGGAGCGACGAATCAGGCTGCCCGGTACAAACGCTGCACGATCACGACATGCTTGTTGCCGTGTGCCGGGAGGTGGAAAGCCGCGCAACCCGCATCCGTGCGTATTTCCGGGAATGGCGGGAGCGGGTCGGGGAAAACGGCGTCATCGTGCTGGGCCATCCGCATCCGGCCTGGCTTGGCTACCAGATCAACCCCTCCAGCATTTTCTATCACTGGCAGGACTATCGTGAGGCATACATCCGGAGCATGGATGCGGTCTTTCATGCGTCTGTTTTTGTCATGTCCATCGCCGTGGATGAGGGCATCGACTTCATGAGCGACTCCAGCTACGGCCTCGAAATGACATCTCCTTCGCTCTTTGCGGACATGGACCTGCCCTACATCAGGGCGTTTGCCCAATGGACGAAACAGCATGGCGGTCTCTTCTGGTATCACAATTGCGGTCACACACGTTCACTGATCTCCTCCGGCATGTTCAATACACTTGGCGCAGATGTCATTGAAACCCTCGCCCCTCCGCCGGAAGGCGACAACGAACTCGCCGAATCACGGGCGGCGATCGACAGAACGATCTGTACGAAGGGCAATCTCAATCTGCAGCTCCTGCGCGACGGCACACCCGCAGAGATCGCGCGCGAGGTTCGCAGGATTGCGGGGGCGGTGCGCGGCTACCCGCATATCATCTCCACCGCAGATGCCGTGTTGCCCGGCACGCCCCCTGAAAACTTTATCGCCTTCGTGAACTCCGCACGGGAAACAACGGTCTCCTAGCATTCCCGGCTTCCCGGCCTTGACATACGTTGCACCGCAGCACGCTGGTGATTTCTCCAGATGATCGATCATTCAATCACGGGTGAGTCATGAACTATCTCCGCTGGATCATACTGTTGTTCCCGCTCATCATGCTTTCATGCGGCAAGAAAGCCGATGTCATCGAAATTCAGGATTGGAATTTCGGGGGCAGGCCCCATTTGATGGTATGGCTGCGCCAACGGGTGGCGTCGTTCGAAGCAACTCACCCGGGGATCAAAATTGTGCAGAGCGACAAGAGCTGGAACATGATCAGGGAAATTCTCTACGCGAGTTTCAGCACGGGCACCGGTCCCGATGTGGTGAATACGCACGCCAACTATGCGGCGGAATTCGGCGAAGCCGGCTATTACTACCCCGTCAACGCCTTCCCGGATTTCGCCGAAGTGAAGAAATGGTATGTCCCGGAACTCCTCGAATCCACCCGGTATAAAGACAACTATTACGGATTGCCGTCGAGTGCTATCGCATTCGCACTCGTGTGCAATAAGACCCTGTTTGACGCCGCGGGTATCGCTCCGCCCAAAACCTGGTCGCAATTCCGCGAAGCGGCAAGACGTCTCACGAAGGACACCGACGGCGACGGCACGATCGACCAGTACGGCCTTGTGCTGATGGGGGGCGACAAAGGCGGCTTTGCCTATCGCCTTGTCCCCTTCTTCTACAAAGCCGGCGTGAAGTTCATGTCGGATGACCTCGCAACGATCGAATTCAACGCACCGCGGGGAGTCGCAACCCTACAACTCTTCGCCGATATGTACCAGATCGACCACTCCATTACCCCGGGCTTCCTGGCCTACACGCACACGGAGACGAACGACATGTTTTGCGGCAACAAGGTCGCCATGTGCATTGAAGGCCCGTGGGTCAGGGGGATGGTCCACGAAAAGAGCCCCGACAAGGACATGTACGTGGTCGCTCTGCCGGTCCCCGACGACATGCTCGATCAGTATACCACCGCTCCGACACTGCAGGACATGGTGATGTATTCGATCAATGCCCATTCCACACATCTCGCCGCAGCATGGGAGTTTGTGAAATACCTCCGGAACGAAGAAGCCGACATGGCATGGATTCGCGACGATCTGGGTGCGACGGCGACGACGAATTTCGCCCTGACCAGCCCGGAGGCGAAGAACGTGCCCGATCTGCAATTGTTCATCAATGAACTCAAGCACGCCAAGCCGTTCCCTCCCCATCCGCAGATCGTTGCCGTTGCCAGCAACACCTTCACCCCATTCTGCGAGAAAGCCATTATCGGCGAGATGTCACCCAAGGCGGCGCTCGACCAGGCAGCACGGGAGGCACAGGATGTGATTGAGGGAAAACAATGAAGAAATCCACCCCGTATCTGCTCCTGACGCCCGCTCTCGTGTTTACGGCGTTCATTCTTGTCTACCCTCTCGGGCAGAACTTCATCAACAGTCTCCGGGAGGTGAGCATGGTGAAGGGAACGGGAGGCTGGGTCGGGGCAGCAAATTACATCCGCGTCTTCCGTGACCCGCTCTTTCTTCTCTCCTTCCGCAACACGCTGGTCTACGCCCTGGCGGGAACACTGCTCGCTCTCTGTTTCGGTCTCGGGCTGGCGCTTCTGCTCAACATGAAGCTGGGCCGCATCACGACCTTTGCTTCCTTCGTCTTCGCCATCCCCTGGGTGCTCTCCCCGGTCGTTGCCGGCTTCGCATGGAAATGGGTGCTCAACGATAACTTCGGCATCCACAACTACTGGCTTTCGCTCGCCGGCATCGTCAAGGCGGGTACCTCGTGGTTGGGCGATCCGCATACGGCGCTTTTCTGCGTCATCCTCGCCCGGGTCTGGCAGTTCTATCCGTTCGCCATGGTGATGTTCCTGGCAGGGCTGCAGGCAATTCCCCTTGAACAGTACGAAGCGGCGGCCGTCGACGGCGCATCCATGATCCGGAAGTTCTTCCATATCACGCTCCCCAACCTGCGTTCCGTCGCTTCTGTCCTTTTGGTCCTCGGCGTGATCTGGAGCTTTAACGACTTCAACATGGTGTTCGTCATGACGCGCGGAGGGCCCATGAACTCCTCCATGGTGCTCCCCGTGCTCGTCCGCGAGTACTCATTCGTCTACTTTGACATGGGGAAAGGCTCTGCCCTTTCCATGATCACCTTTCTGCTCCTGGTGGCCCTTTCGTCACTCTACATCCGGATCCTGGCGGAAAGAGACGCCTCATGAAACGCTTTGCCCTGACTGCCCTCATTCTCGTTCTGGCGTTCGCGGTGCTGGTGCCGTTTCTCTGGACACTCTCGACGTCGTTCAAGCCCCTGACCGAAGTCGACAAATCCCCGCCCGAGTGGTTCAGCCCGCATATGAGCCTGAAGCCGTACAGCGACATGTTCTTCTACCTGCCGTTTTCCACGTATACGCTGAACAGTCTGATCGTCGCCTCGTCGTCCACGCTGGTGACGCTGTGCGCAGGAAGCCTGGCCGCGTTCGCCTTTTCCCGGTTTACGTTCGCCGGCAAACGGGCATTCCTGGTGATCTTCCTCCTGTCCCAGATGTTGCCCGGCGCTTCGGTGATCATTCCGTTGTTTCAGCTCCTGAAGTCGGTGGGCCTCTACGACACGCATGCAGGGCTGATTCTTGTACATTCGGCGGTCCTCCTTCCGTTCGTTATCTGGCTGCTCTACGGCTTTTTCCAGGGGATCCCCCGGGAGGTGGAGGATGCCGCGCTGATCGACGGATGTTCGCGCATGATGGCGCTGCGCAGGGTCATCCTGCCGCTCGCTCTCCCCGGCATCGGCGCGACGGCCCTCTTTGCCTTTCTCGGATCCTGGAACGAATTCTTTTTTGCGTTGATTCTCACTTCCTCCGATGCCACCAAAACCATTCCCGTCGGGATCGGCCTGTTCATCGGAGAATACAACGATATCTGGAACCAAATGGCCGCATCGGCTGTCCTGTTCAGCATCCCGCCGCTGCTCCTGTTTGCACTGATGCGGAAAACATTCGTCAAAGGCCTGGCCGCGGGAGCGGTGAAGTAGTCCGCCATCGGACCTTTGCGGGAGACCTCATGGACCGCGCAACTTTAAAGTATCTTCTGGACCGCATCCGCCAGGCACGTATCGGCATCATCGGCGACTTCTGTCTGGACGTCTACCTTCTCCTCGACTCCGCCGCGTCGGAAACCTCCCTGGAAACGGGCCTCTCCACACTTCCGGTCCGCTCCCACAGGTACGCCCTCGGAGGAGCGGGCAATGTCGCCAACAATCTGTGTGCCATGGGGGTGAGCACCATCACGGCATTTGGCGTGACGGGTGAAGACCCGTTCGGCACGCACATGCGTGAGATGCTCCTGGCACGCGGGATCAATTGCGCGGGGATCATGGTACAGCGGGAGAATTGGGACACGCACGTGTACATGAAGCCGCATGAACGCGAACACGAACAACACCGGCTCGATTTCGGCGGGTTCAATCAGCTCCATCCCGCCACACGCACGCAACTCCTCGACATCCTTGAGCAATGCATCCCGGACCTCGACATCGTCATCGTCAACCAGCAAGTGGTACGTGGCATCCATACCGAAGAGTTCCGGACAGACCTGGGAGCGTGCATCCGATCCCATCCCGGAACGATGTTCATCGTCGACTCCCGGCATTTCGCCGACGACTACGCCAACGCCATGCGCAAGCTGAACCTGACCGAGGCTGCACGGTTGTGCAACAGGGAATCGATCCCACCGGATCAGCTTGACTCACGGACAATCACGGACCTGGCGAGCGAACTCTATGGTCGCTGGGAGAACTGCATCTTCCTGACCGGAGGAGAACGCGGCTGCGCAGTCTTCGACAACGGCCGCCTCCAGGAAATCCCGGGGCTGCTGATTCTCGCGCCCGTGGATCCCGTCGGCGCGGGCGACAGCATGCTCGCCGGCATCGCCGCCGCCCTGGCGATCGGGGCGGCGCCCGGGACAGCCGCGGAGCTGGGCAATCTCGTTGCGGGCGTCACCGTGCAGAAGCTGATGCAAACCGGCACCGCATCTCCGGAAGAAATCCTGAACATCGGCAGCGATCCGGATTGCCGCTACCGTCCGGACCTGGCCCGACAGGCCCACAAGGCGGTCTACTACAAGGACACGGATATCGAGGTCGTCAGCGCGCCGCCGCGGGCGGGAAACATCACCCACGCCATCTTCGATCACGATGGCACAGTGTCAACGCTTCGCCAGGGGTGGGAGGAAATCATGGAGCCGATGATGATCGCCGCCATCATAGGCACACCCGATCGCGCCCTGGATCCTGCGCTGTACGATCATGTCCGTGCGGCCGTACGGGCCTATATCGACAAGACCACAGGGATTCAGACTCTCGTGCAGATGCGGGGACTCGTGACCCTTGTCCGCCAATTCCGGTGCATCGACGAGAAGGATATTCTGGATGAGCACGGCTACAAAAAGCTGTACAACCAGAATCTGATGAACATGGTCGAAGGCAGGATGGAACGGCTCAGACGGGGGCAGCGGACCGTGGAAGATTTCACCATCAAGGGCGCAGTGCCGTTCCTCCACGCATTGCATGAGCGCGGGGTCGTGCTCTATCTCGCAAGCGGCACAGATCAGGCGGATGTCGAACGGGAAGCAGAAGCCCTCGGATACCGTGCGCTCTTTGCCGACAGGATTTACGGGGCGGTCGGCGATATCACCAAAGAAGCCAAACGCATTGTGTTGGAGCGGATCCTGGGGAGCATACGCGACGAGTCGCCGGAGAGGATTGTGGCGTTCGGCGACGGACCGGTGGAGATCCGTGAAACCCACAAACGAGGCGGCTACACGGTGGGCGTCGCGAGCGACGAAATCCGGCGCTACGGACTCACGCCCCGGAAACGCCGGCGGCTCATCGAGGCCGGCGCCGACCTCGTCATCCCGGATTTCTCCACATCGGCGCCGCTCGTGAACCTGCTGTTCGGCGCATAGCCCCGAAAGCCCTGCACGTCAAGCGCGCGCCGCAGTTGCTGCAAGGCATACCGCGGCGCTCCGTTGTTCACTCCCACGCAGCCAATTTCAAGAGTTTCTCCCCCGCCGCGATCAACGTCTCATCTTTTTTCGCGAAATGGAATCGGATATACCGGTTGACATCTTCACGGAAGAAACTCGACCCCGGGACTGCAGCTACACCGATCTCCTTGGTCAACCATTCGCAAAACGCCATGTCGCTCTCCGGCCGGAATTTCTGGATATCCACCAGCACGTAGTAGGCACCTTCCGGTGACGTATAGGCAAGTCCGGCACGATCCAGGTATCCCAGAAAGAGCTCCTTCTTTCGTGTGTACGACTGCAGAAGATCCTCATAGTATGCGTCCGGCATGTGCAACCCGACGATCGCGGCTTCCTGCAGCGGCGCCGCCGCGCCTACCGTGAGAAAATCATGCACCTTGCGTACCCCCTCGATCACCTCCCGGGGCGCAATCACGTAGCCGAGCCGCCACCCGGTGATGGAGTACGTCTTGGAGAGGGAGCTGCATGAGATTGTCCGGGAAAACATACCGGGGAGTGAAGCCATGTACGTGTGGCGAAACGGCGCATAGACGATGTGTTCGTAGACTTCATCGGTAATGACAAACGTATCATACGCTTCCGCCAATTCTCCGATGATACGCAACTCCTCGGGGCTGAACACCTTGCCCGAGGGGTTTGCCGGATTGCAGAGGATGAGGGCTTTGGGACGCTGACGGAAGGCCTCGGTCAATTCATCCACGGAGAAACGAAAATCGGGAGGGTGCAATGCCACGTAAATTGGCTCGGACCCCGACAGGATGGTATCGGCAACATAATTTTCATAGAACGGAGAAAACACGATCACTTTGTCGCCGGGATTGCATGCCGTCAGCATTGCCGCCATCATCGCTTCGGTGCTGCCGCATGTGACCACGATGTTCTCGTCGGGATCCAGATCGATGCCCATGAACCGACACTGTTTTTCCGCCAGCGCCCGCCGGAAATTCGGAGCTCCCCAGGTGATAGCATACTGATGAGGACCGGCATGCGCGATCCGCCGCAGTTCATTCGTCAACTGCTCCGGGGGGTTGAAATCGGGGAAGCCCTGGGACAGATTGATCGCTCCATGCTGAAGCGAGATCCGCGTCATCTTCCGGATGACGGATTCGGAGAAGAGCTTAGTCCTTTTGCTGATGTCCGGCATAATGACCTGTCATTGTGATGAACACGTCATGCCTTCCAGAGAGGGGTGCACCCTCCACTTCGTCGATCGAAGGGTCATGGTAAGGCTTCGACGATCAGATAACAGCATATGGGGGGTACCATGCGGCGGCTTCGGGGTCAGGACGGGAGCCGCATGACCGGACCGGTCACGTGATTCCGCGTTTCTTCTTCTCGATCAACACCTGTGCATCGACCGGTTCCGCGCAGAGTGAACACACGTAGCGCCTGGTGGTTTCCTGATAGTCGGGCTCGCGGATCTGTTTGCAGTTCGGACAGCGAACCACAAGGGGCTTCTCTTCTTCGTGTTTTGGCATGGGCGTTATTTCTCCGATCCGTTCTCAAACGGGAGTATGCCGAGCACCGCGGACGGGTTTTTCTGAGCGAAATAGTTCAGGGCCCAGTCACCCGGAAACAGGATCACCGGCTGTTTTCGCATATCGTCGGCCAGCACCGATCCGGTCGGCAAAATATCGGACGTGAGCGTGCGCGGATCGACTGAGGGATGAAGCCAGCGAACAAATTTCCAGTCGCCTGTCTCGAGGCGCACTTCGGCGCCATATTCCGTCTCCAGCCTGTATTGAAACACCTCGAATTGGAGCGGTCCGACCGCCGCGAGAATCGGAATCTGGGTCGAAGAATTCCGCGGCAGAAACCCCTGCACGACACCCTCCCGCAACAACTGATCCACTCCTTCCCGGAACCTCTTGAATTTTGACGGATTGGGATTGGAAAGTATGGCAAAGACTTCCGGCGGGAATCGGGGTATTTCTTCGTACACAATCGAGGGATCTTCCGTCAGTGTATCCCCGATGCCGAGCAGCGATTGTCCGACAAACCCGACGATATCACCCGCATACGCTTCATCCACCGTTTCTCTCTCGCGCCCAAACAATTTCGCCGCATTGGAAAGCCGGATCGTTTTTCCGCTGCGCGCATGGATAGCGGTCATGTCCCGTGTAAATTTGCCCGAACACACCCGGAGAAATGCGATCCGGTCCCTGTGCCGCGGATCCATATTGGCCTGAATCTTGAAAATGAACCCGGAAAATGCATTGCTCTCGACAGGTATCACCGTGCCGTTGCTCGAACGCGGACGTGGGGGCTCGGCATATTTCAGAAACCCGTCCAGAAGAAGCTGCACGCCGAAATTGTTCCGGGCGCTCCCGAAGAACACGGGTGTGATTTGCCCCTCGAGCACAGCCGCCGGATCGAACTGCGCACCGGCATGATCCAGCATTGCCATCTCTTCAACCAGTTTTGCGTGCTCTTCGTCGTCCAGCCGATCAGCAATCACGGGATCCGAGAGCGAGCCGATTTCGACGGGCACGCGGTATGACCCGCTGTTGCCGAACTCAAACAGGTGCACCTGCTTCCCGAGGCGGTCGAACACGCCACGGAACTGAAAACCGGTGCCGAGGGGCCAGTTCATGGGAAAGGCACCGATCCCCAGCACGTTTTCCAGCTCGTCCAGCAATTCGAGGGGATCCTTTGTCGGCCGGTCGAGCTTGTTCATGAACGTGAATATCGGGATGTGACGGCGGCGGCACACCTCGAACAGCTTCCGGGTCTGAGTTTCGATCCCCTTTGCGGAATCGATCACCATGACGACGGCATCGACGGCGGTGAGCACTCGGTACGTGTCTTCGGAAAAATCCTGGTGGCCGGGAGTGTCGAGCAGATTAATGCGGTATCCATCGTACTCGAACTGAAGCACCGTGGAGCTGATGGAAATCCCCCGTTTGCGCTCCAGTTCCATCCAGTCCGATGCCGTTTCGCGCTGCTTCTTTCGCGCAGTGACGGATCCGGCCAGCTGCACCGCATTCCCGTAGAGCAGAAATTTTTCCGTCAACGTCGTTTTGCCCGCGTCGGGGTGGGAGATAATGGCGAATGTCCGCCGGCGAAGGATTTCTTCTTTGTTGACCATAGGTTCCGTCTGATGCCCTGAGTTAAGTAATATACGAACATCAGAGGAAGCCTGCTACCCCGGGGGGGGAATCATCACAAGATTCCGGGAGATCCATCCGGTCTCACGTGGAATGTCGTTTCTGAAGCCGCCGGCAGGCGAGGGGCTCCGTCAGAGCGCCGATCGGCGCCGGCCGGGCAATGGTCGTTGGTTCAGGCGGGGAGCCGGACAGCATCTTCAGACCGGCGGGCGGCTACATTCAGTTGATCCACGATCTTCCCGGCCGGGGTCAAACCGGGATTCCAGGCGACGACTTTTTCTTCAGAACCCCCTTCTGTATTTCCCCCCCACTTCATACAGGACGTGCGTGATCTGTCCCAGCGACGCGCATTCCACGGTATGAAGGAGTTCTTCGAAGATATTCCTTTCGGACAGCGCCGCCTGTTTCAATCGTTGGAGAGCGGCTTGCGCGTGCGGGGCGTTGCGGGCCTGAAATTCTTCCAGCTGCTTGATCCGTTCCTTCTTTTCGCTCTCCGGCGTTCGCGTGATCTTCATGGACATGTATGGGTTGTCCGGCTGCTCCTTGACAAAGGTGTTTACGCCCACGATCGGGTAGGCGCCGCTCTGCTTCTGTTCTTCATACAAGAGTGATTCTTCCTGGATTTTCGCGCGCTGGTACTGGGTTTCCATCGCCCCCATCACGCCGCCCCGCCGTGAGATTCTGTGGAACTCCTCAAGGACCGCTGCCTCCACGAGATCGGTCAGCTCATCAACGATGAAGGCCCCCTGCTGCGGGTTCTCATTCTTGACCATGCCAAACTCGCTGGCGAGAATCATCTGTATGGCCATCGAACGGCGCACCGATTCTTCCGTTGGCGTCGTGACCGCCTCGTCGTATGAATTCGTATGCAGGGAGTTGCAGTTGTCATAATACGCGAGCAACGCCTGCAGCGTCGTCCGGATATCATTGAAGTCCATCTCCTGCGCATGCAGCGACCGGCCCGACGTCTGAATATGGTACTTGAGTTTCTGACTCTTCTCACTGGCGCCGTATGTATACTTCATGGCGACAGCCCAGATCCTGCGCGCGACGCGCCCGATGACCGCATACTCCGGTTCCATGCCGTTGCTGAAGAAGAAGGAGAGATTGGGAGCGAAATCCTCGAGATTGATTCCCCTCTGCAGGAAGTACTCTACATAGGTGAACCCGTTCGCGAGGGTGAACGCAAGCTGCGTGATCGGATTGGCGCCCGCCTCCGCGATATGATAACCGCTGATGCTCAGAGAGTAATATTTCTTGATGGCGTTCCTGGCAAAATACTCCTGCACATCACCCAGGAGTTTCATGGCAAAGTCAATGGAGAAGATACAGGTGTTCTGCCCCTGGTCTTCTTTCAGAATGTCCGCCTGGACCGTTCCCCGTACATTCCGGAACGTCCAGAGCCTCAATTCCTGCAGATCCTGCTCCGACAACACCTGTCCGGCCCCTTCCCGCTTCCTCACTTCGCGGTGGTAGGCAACGATGAAATACATCGCCAGGATGACCGGCGCAGGAGCATTGATCGTCATCGAGATCGATGTGGAGGGATCGGTCAGATCAAAACCTTCGAACAGGCGGTCCACGTCGTCAATGGTGCAAACGCTGACCCCGCTTTCACCGATTTTTCCATACACGTCAGGCTGCGGTCCCGGATCCTCGCCGTATAAGGTGATGCCGTCAAACGCGGTCGAGAGACGTTTCGCCCTGTCGTTTCTGCTGATGTAATGGAACCGGGCATTCGTCCTCTCCGGGCTTCCTTCTCCTGCAAACTGTCTGCGGGGATCTTCGGTGACGCGCTTGAACGGGAACACACCGGCAGTGAACGGAAAGTATCCCGGCAGGTTTTCCGTGTAGTAGTACCGCACGAGATCCTCCCATGACCGGTAGTGCGGCGTGGCGACTTTGGGCACCCTCAGCGAGGAGAGGGTGTGTGCAAAGAGGTCAATGGTGTGCTCTTCGTCCTGAATCGTGTATGTGATCCGATCCTGGGTGTAGCCCTTTTTCAGATCCTCCCATCCTGCAAGAAACGTCTGCGTTTCAGCTGTCAGTGTCTTCCAGAAACCGGCAAATTTCTCTTCAAGGGCGGCACGGGCGGGTTCATCCTGCCCGCACAGCGCAATGCTCTCCTGCAGCGCAAAACAGTGACCCGCGATCTTCGCCTGTTCTTCGGATGCGGCTCGATAGTGATGCACTGTATCAGCAATTTCGGTGAGGTAGTGGATCCTCCGGCCTCCAATGACACCGAAGTCACGCGCGGGCTCGACCGGCAGGGCTGCCAGGAGACTCTCGTCCACGGCATAATCCCTCAGGTGCCGGCCGCGCAGATGCTGCAACAGGTCCTTGAAGAGACGGTTCACACCGTGGTTGTTGAACTCGTTGCTGCTCGTTGCGTAGACCGGAAGTTCCCGGGGATCCCCCTTCCCGGTGCGCGGAGAGACGATGTTCCGGTTTCTGCGGTACTGGCCTGTGACATGCCGGAGTGCATCCTCGGATCCCGTTTTCTCGAACTTGTTGATGACGATATACTCCGCCATGTCGAGCATATCGATCTTCTCCAGCTGCGACGGCGCGCCGAATTCCGCCGTCATGACGAAGATCGACTGATCGCACACATCGGTGATCTTGCTGTCGCCCTGGCCGGTGCCGCTGGTTTCCACGATCACCACGTCAAACCCGTGCGCCTTCAGGAGGCCGACGCCGTCGACAATGGCCAGGCTGAGCTCATGGGCGCTCTCCCGCGTGGCACAACTCCTGAAAAAGACCCTGTCGTCGTAAATATTGTTGTAGCGGATGCGATCCCCAAGGAACGCTCCGCCCGTACGCTTCCTGGAAGGGTCGACGGCAAGCACGCCGACGGAGATGTCCCGGGAGACCTTGAGGAACCGGTTGATGAGCTCATCGATCAACGAGCTTTTACCGCACCCTCCTGTGCCGGTCACACCCAGCACGAAGGTTCTGTGCTTATCGGCCTTCTTGCAGAGCTCGCTCAGTTCCGCCAGCGCATGCGGGATGTCGACGAGGCGTTCGATGTGCGTAAGCTGCAGGGCGATGTTCCGGTGATCATCCCTGTCGCCCCGGCAGAGCTCATCAGCCGGGTCAAACGGCAAATCGGTCGACGCAGTCTCGCGTTTCCGGGCATTGACGCGCGCAACAATGTCGTCTGCAATGCCATGGATGCCCATGTGTTGCCCGTCCACGGCGTGGTAGATTCTCTCGACACCGTATGCCTGCAGGTCCTGAATTTCCTGGGGGAGGATCACCCCGCCGCCGCCCCCGAATACCAGGACGTGACCGGCATGGTGTTCCCGCAAGCTGTCGACGAGGTAGCGGAAAAAATCGTTATGGCCTCCCTGGTAGGAGCTCACCAGAACGGCGTCAACGTCCTCCTGCACGGCAGCTGTGACAATCTCCGTCACGGAACGGTTGTGGCCGAGATGCACGACCTCCGCTCCCCGTTTGTGCATCAACTTCGCGAAAATGCTGATCGATACGTCATGGCCGTCGAACAGCGCTGCCGCCGTAACAATCCGAATCCGTTGCATGCGTTCTCCCTATTTCAACAGATTCCCTGCGATGACGAGCCGCATGATTTCGCTGGTCCCCTCGTAGATTTCCGTTATCTTCGCGTCCCGGTAGTACCGCTCCACCGGAAAATCCTCGATGTAACCGTAGCCGCCATGGATCTGGATCGCCTTGGACGCGCAGAACATGGCCGCTTCCGATGCTTTGAGCTTGGCCGTTGCGGCTTCCGCGGAATAGGGCAGTCCCCGGTCTTTCATCACCGAGGCCCTGTATGTCAGAAGCCATCCAGACTCATACTCCATCAACATGTCGGCAAGCATCCATTGGATCGCCTGAAACTCGCCGATGGGATGATTGAACTGCTTGCGTTCCCGCGCATACGCTACGGCGTCTTCGAGGGATGCCCTGGCAATTCCAAGCGCCTGCGACGCGATGCCGAGACGGCCGCCGTCAAGCGTAGTCATGGCAACTTTGAATCCTTTATTCACTTCCCCCAGAACATTGTCACGGGGAATGAGGCACTCATCAAAGAGGATTTCTGTTGTCGATGAGGCCCGTATCCCGAGTTTGTGCTCGATTTTGCCCACCTTGTACCCGGGTGTTCCTGATTCCACAATAAAAGCCGTGATGCCCCTCGTCTTCGCGGGGGGATCTGTTGATGCAAACACGATGGCAATGTCCGCCTCTTTGCCGTTCGTGATGAACTGCTTTGACCCGTTCAGGAGCCACTTGTCTCCCACCAGCCGGGCGGTCGTCTTTGTTGCCCCGGCATCGGACCCGGCACCCGATTCCGTCAAGCAGAAACACCCGATCTTCCTGCCCGAGCAGAGATCGGGCAGGTACGCGGCTTTCTGGGCGTCCGACCCGAAACGGTATATCGGGTCTGTTGCCAGTGAGGAGTGCGCGGAAATAATCACGCCTGTGGAGGCACAATACCTCGAGATTTCTTCAATGGCGATCATGTAGGAGACATAATCCATGCCTCCCCCCCCAAACTCGGCAGGATATGCGATGCCCATCAATCCGAGATCTGCCGCCTGCCGGATGACTTCTGCGGGAAAACGGGAGGTTTTTTGAGCTTCATGGGCAACCGGCGAGATCTGGTCTTTCGCGAACTTCGCGACCAGCTCCTTCAACATCCGTTGCTCTTCAGTCAGGAGGTAGTCCAACGCAGGAACTCCTTTCTTTTCGGACACTCCCCTGCAGCTTCAGTGCCGGCAGGCCACAGGGGCATGTCTTTGGTGTGAAAACCTTTGAATGATGTAAACCGTTCCCGGCCTGGGCGCGCCGCTCCTCGTCGACAAGAGGATACTCGGCGATGTGCCCCGCGGTCGGATATTGTGACGGATGGGGGCTGAGGGGCGCGCAGATGCGTTTTCCACATTGCGTACGTCCGCACCGGGAACCCCGGAGAGTAGATCACTGTTTAACCACATATGGAATACAGCCGGGAACATCGGCCTTCCCAAAGGGCAAACGGGTTCCATCATCAACCCGCATGCTACGCCCTTGCTCAGGCTACCCCGTCGCGGCACACTTTGCACTTCCATTGTCCTGCATCGTTTTCTGTTCTTTCCCACCACCGGCGACGCCGGCATTTCGGGAGCAACTTCCGGCTCCATTGATACCGCTTTATCAATCTACCATTATCGTGTGGTGCCGGTCCGACAGGCAGTCCACTCGGTCACTACGCAACACTCTCACGGGCGACTCGCTCCATGTATACTCGCGATTCACCACCAGAACGGAGAAGAGACATGACTATCCATCGCATCGTGTTGTCGCTGGGTTTGGGTTTTGCCGGAGTCCTGTGCGCGTTCTCCGGGGAAGAGAATGTCACACGTGCAGCGACGCCGGCCCTCAGTGTCGGAAGTTCCGGAGACGCTGCCGCGCCCGACATCTGCGTCCGATTCGGGTCGTTGCTTGGGACTTCTCTCGTGCCGGGCTTTGCATGGCCCGGGGAATTGGACACCTCCGGCAGAGATTCGGTGCTCGCCGCCAATGGAGTGGATGAGCTTCCGACGCTAAGCCTCGCCCAGGACAGCATACCTTCTGCTCCGCCCCGCCCCAGGCTCCTCCCCGTGAATATAAGTTTTTTCGAGCGGGCAATGTGGGGTGAATCCGGCTTTTTCCGGAGCACGGGGATCGCGTCACCGCTGACACCCGAAGTCCGCAAAAGTGAGCTCTCTGTTCGCCGCACAATGCTCACCATGCATCAGATCGGCGGTTTTGTCACCCTCGCCCTGATGGGCACCACGGTGTATTACGGACAGCGCTACCTTGACCGGGCAGACCGTACCGACCGCAACATGCATCAGACCTTCGTCGCGGCAACGATTGCGAGTTATGCGGCGACCGGATTGCTGGCCATCTTGTCTCCCCCACCGGTCATCCGCAGAGACGAGATAAGCACGACCACCATTCACAAGACACTCGCATGGCTGCACGTCGCAGGAATGATCATCACGCCGATACTCGGCGCGAGCATCAACAGGCGGGGAGGCTCATTTAACTCGCAGGCGCATTTCCATCAGGTGTCAGCGTACATCACGACGGCGGTGTTCGCGGCGTCGATGATCATCATCACTTTCTGAGGAGGAGTCCGCGATGACAACGAAGTATGTGACAATGATGTTCGTGCTCATCTTTCTGCGCAATGCGGGTGAAGCACAGGTCCGGGATTTTGTCTGCAACCGGGATGAATCCTCGATGGAGTACCATCTTGTGCACCCCCTTCACAAAGTCGAAGCCACGAGCCATGCGGTGGAGTATGCGCTCCAGGCCGATCCCGCCACACACCAAATTGCGCGAGTGAACGGGCACGTTGATGTGACGACGTTCGACAGCGGCAACTCCAATCGCGATTCCCATGCCATGGAGGTCATTGATGCCATCAGCTTTCCCGAGGCAAAGTTCACCAGCACATCCATTGCCTCCCGCGGTGACAGCATCGTTGTAAACGGAACATTGACGTTTCATGGCATCACTAAAGATATTGTCGCCCTTGCCAAACCGCAATGGGGTGAGCATCGTCTCTCCGTGCAGGGTGCTTTCGCGGTCTCGCTGACCGAATTCGGTATCGACCGGCCGAGCCTGCTCATGATCCCTGTTGAGGACCGGTTGAGCTTCATGTTTACCGCGGTTTTTGCCTGGAATTGAACGGATCCGCAGAAAATGCACCCGATTGTGGTGCCGATCGTTAAACGATTCCCCCTCTCCAGCGTCTAACTAGTGCCCCGTAACCGAGATGTTCACACAGATTGCGGGGCATCTCGCCTGCGGCGGGACTCATGCCCGCTATAGAAGACAGCCGTTAATGGACAATTCTGGCATTGTCCCGCGGTGCTCCATCTGTGGAACGGCACGGGTGGGTGTAAAAAGAGGGAGAAGAATTGAACGACGCGGAGAAAATTCGTTAATTACAGGGTTCTTGAATACCTTTCGGATTTCAGCAGTCGGTCTCCCCGGAATTTTCCCGCAGACGGTGCCACGGGCTGGAATACCACCATGATTTCTATTTTCAGGATTCGCTCATGAAGAAGAAAGTCGTCATCTCGTCAGTTATCGTCCTGGTCCTTGCACTGAGCGGCTACTTTGTACTCGCCGGCAGCAGGTCCAAGAAATACGAATTCCGGTTCGATAAGGCCGCTATGGGAGATCTGACCGTTTACGTCACGGCCACGGGAACCATTAACCCGGTGACGTCGGTCGACGTCGGCACACAGGTTTCCGGCATCGTCGCCAAACTCTATGCCGATTTCAACTCTGTCGTCAAACAGGGACAGATCATTGCGCAAATCGATTCGACCTTCCTGGTCCAGGCGGTGAAGGATGCCGAAGCCAATTACGATCGTGCCAAGGCGCAGTACGAGGACAGCCAACGCAACTTTGCACGAACCAAGACGTTGCTCGATCGCGGGCTCGAGTCACAGGTGAACTACGACGCGTCGCTGACCACGTACCAAAGCAATGCCGCATCCCTGAAGTCGGCCCAGGCCTCGATCGATCGGGCCAAGATCAATCTTGCGTATGCCACCATTTATGCCCCTATCAGCGGGGTCGTCGTCAATCGCGCGGTCAGCATCGGACAGACGGTCGCCGCGAGCTTCTCCTCGCCGACGCTGTACACGATCGCCAACAACCTCAGCCAGATGCAGGTACTGACGACCGTGGATGAATCGGACATCGGCCGTATCAGCATCGGGCAGGAGGCGTCGTTCACCGTTGATGCGTACCAGGAGGAGACGTTCAAGGGAACTGTGGCGCAGATCCGGCTCGCACCGGTGACCATTCAGAACGTTGTGAACTACACCGTGGTCATCGCCGTCAACAACGACCAGCTGAAATTGATGCCGGGGATGACCGCGAATGTCAAGATTCTTGTCGCGAGCGCGCAGAATGTGCTGAAGATCTCCAACATGGCGCTGCGATTCCAGCCGCCGGCAGACATCGTCGACACGGCGAAGGCGAACGCCATGCGCGGTACCATGGGCGGCCGAAGCGGCGATGGCGGCATGCTCGCAGCAAACGGCTCCGACACCACACATGGTTCCGGCGACGGCGCCCCGGCAACGGACGCGCGCAGGGACCGGTTCCGTGCTCTCCGCGATTCCATTCAGGCCGCTCACGGCGGCAACCTGAGCGATGAGGACATGCGGACCGAAATGCGCAAGGTGCTGGGGGATCTCTTCCGGGGCGGACGCCCGCAGGAGCCTCAGAAGCCATCCGCTGTCACTGTAAAACCAACACACACTCAATTCGGGATCGACCTTCGCTTCCCCGAATACCAGAAGAGCGCCTATGTCCCCGCACATCTGACCGGCCGTGGTCGCGTCTGGATCCTCAATGCAAACGGAAAGCTGGAACCCGTGTTTGTGAGAACCGGCATTACGGACGGCAAAACTACGGAAGTTGTGAGCCCCACACTGAAGGCGGGCGACCAGCTCGTTCTTGGAGCGACGAATAACGGTGAAGCACAGGCTGACCAGGCCCGAAGCCCGTTCACCCCGCAGGGCGGCCAGCAGCGTCCGGGAGGAGGTGGGTTCAGATGACAGGCGGTAACGGGAACGGCGTCACGCCACCATCGTCGGACGACGGTCATTTGATCCGGATCGAGCACCTGACCAAGAATTACCAGCTCGGTGACATGCAGGTGCACGCTCTTCGGGGCGTATCGCTGACCATTGACAAAGGCGAATTTGTCGCCATCATGGGCGCCTCCGGCTCAGGCAAGTCGACGTTCATGAACATCCTGGGATGCCTCGACAAACCCACAAAGGGAACGTACACTCTGCAGGATATCGATGTCGGCCGGTTGTCCAGAGATGAACTCGCCCAGATCCGCAACCAGAAGATCGGGTTCGTGTTTCAGGGCTTCAACCTTCTCTCGCGCACGTCGGCTATTGAAAACGTCGAGCTGCCGCTGCTCTACGGCTCCACGACGCAGAAGGACCGCCACCAGAGGGCGATCCGTGCGCTGGAAATCGTCGGCCTCGCTGACCGGGTGCATCACTATCCCAACCAGCTCTCCGGCGGTCAGCAGCAGCGCGTTGCTATCGCCCGGGCCCTCGTGAACGACCCCAGTATCCTGCTGGCGGATGAGCCGACAGGAAACCTCGACAGCAGAACCAGTGTCGAGGTGATGGAAGTATTCCAGCATCTGAATCAACAGGGTATTACGATACTGATTGTCACCCACGAGCCCGATATCGCAAATTTCGCCAAACGACAGATCGTCTTCCGGGACGGCAAAATCCGAACCGATCGGATCATTGCCGCGCCGCAGGACGCCTCGAAGGTGCTTCAGGAGATGCCTGTGATCGATGACGAGGTGGAAGCATGAAACTGATGAATATTCTGCTCTCCGCGTTCCGTGCCCTGCAGCGCAACAAGATGCGATCGTTCCTCACCATGCTGGGCATCATTATCGGTGTCGCCGCCGTTATTGCCATGCTCGCCATCGGCCAGGGAGCACAGTTCTCCGTCGAACAACAGATCAACGCCCTCGGCACCAACGTCCTGATCATCCTGCCCGGCGCTCAACAGAGCGGCGGCGTCCATTTCGGCGCAGGATCGGTCACAACGTTGACGGACGACGACGCTCAGGCAATGCTGCACGAATGCCCTTCCGTCGCCCTTGTGTCGCCCGGCACCCGGGCAGGCGGACAGGTGATCGCCGGTAACCTGAATTGGGCCACCGGCATCGAAGGAACCGGCGCAGATTATCTCGAGATCAGGAAATGGACTGTTGAATACGGTGATTTCTATACAGACCAGGACATCAAAGCGGCAACCAAAGTGTGCGTCCTTGGCAGGACCGTTTCCGATAATCTGTTCCCCGACCAGAGCGCAGTGGGGCAAAGCGTCCGTATTCGCAACGTCCCGTTCAAAGTCACGGGTGTTCTCTCCAAAAAGGGGCAGAACGCGATGGGACAAGACCAGGACGACGTGATCCTCGCCCCGTACACCACCGTCGCCCGCCGGCTCACATGGTTTCCCTATCTCCGGCAGGTGCTTGTGTCCGCGACCACTCCCGCGAGCATCCCGACGGCGCAGAAACAGATCACCGATCTGCTGCGTATGCGTCACAAACTCGTGACCAACGACGCCGATGATTTCACCATCAGAAATCAGGCTGATCTGGCAACAGCGGCCACGGCAACGACAGACATTCTGACCATCCTCCTTGCCAGCATCGCATCCGTCTCTTTGTTGGTCGGCGGGATCGGCATTATGAACATCATGNNATCATGCTCGTCTCCGTCACCGAGCGAACACGCGAAATCGGGATACGCATGTCGGTTGGCGCGCGATCACGGGACATCCTGACGCAATTTCTTGTCGAAGCCCTGGTTCTGAGTTTGCTGGGCGGGATGACCGGCATCCTGTTCGGCGTCGTCGGCTCTTCGGTGATCTCCGGAATCGCGAAATGGCCGACCATTATTACGACCTTCTCCATCATTCTCTCGTTTGGTTTCTCCATCGCAATCGGGGTGTTCTTCGGCTTCTACCCTGCACGGAAAGCCGCGATGCTCAACCCCATCGACGCCCTGCGATACGAATAGACAAAAAAAAGCCGCTCTCCGGAGCGGCTTTTTCGTTCTGGGAGAACGGTTAGTCTCCCTCGCGTACAAGCTCGACGGTTTTCTGGGTCCATCCGGCTGTCCCAACACTGATGTCGTTCAGAACGCTGGTGCGGTAGCCGCTTCTGACAACCTGGCATTCGTACGTTCCGGGGAGGAGAAGCCGCCGGAGCTCACCATATGCCGGATCGGTCATGCGGGGTCTCAATTCCGCCGTCTCAATCCAGGGAAACCGTACTTCCGCCTCCAGCGGCTTCCCCGTCGCGGCATCCTTGACCCGTACAACAAGTCCAGGACCGTCCACACGGCCCAGCATGTACCGTACCCCATTCAGGTTCGCCTTGATAATGCCTTCCACCTCATAGGGAGGAAATACCATCGCTCCCTTGCCGGTTTCCACGACGAAGTCGAACGTNNTTCATGGTACGGATACTCCCGGCCAATCCTCTCGCAATGGATGTCAACAGGTTTTCGTCGGGCGCCTGGCGGCCGTTCCAGGTCCATGGATAATACACCACTTCGCCGAAGCTGTGGTACGTGACCGATACCAGGAAGCGGTGCGCATGCGCGAACTGGGCAAATGCACGTGATTCCGATTCTGAAAAAGGAAACGGCCCCCGATAGCGATCGCTCGAAGGATCTCCGCTCCCTCCGAACGCCCAGTTAAAATCATAATTCCGGTTCAGGTCAACACCATACGGAAACTGCGCCTCCGCAGAACCACCGGGGGAATGCGTGTTCTTTCTCCATCGCGGGTCACGGCCCGATGTGACCATTTCGTGGCCGTCGACATTCACGACCGGCACAATATAGATCTGCCACTGGTCCAGCCAGCGGGTCACCTGCGGATCCACCCCATAGAGCGACGTCAGCTCATGCGCAATGGCGAGGCATATTTCACCTCCCATGAGCTCATTGCTGTGATGGCAACCGTCAAACAGGATCGATGGGCGATCGGATTCCCGTTCGACGTGCGATGCGATCTTCACCGCGACAATGTCCCGTTTCCCGACGGTGGTACGGCCGATAGTGAACATGCGTACCAGAGAAGGATACCGGTGCTGCAGCGAGTCCAATTCGTGGCGTATCATGTCGTAGGAGTGATACGGCTTCTCCAACCGGAACGAAGGTCCGTACGCGGCACGCCTGAACAACCGGATGGTGCTTGTATCTTCCAGGACAATGGAACATTGGAACCCGCGCTCGCGAAAGAGTTCGTATTCATTCCGGCTCATGATAACCAGCGCGGTGTCACGGACAAGGGAGATGACACCGGCCGGAGCATCCTCCGCGATGGTGACCAGTCCGGATTTCAAGAGACGCTCGGGGGAAACCCGGTCGATCCGTACGAGCAGGGTTCGGAGTGGTCCGCTGCCGTCGGACAGTGCGGCAGAGACCACGCAGAGGCACAGGACGAGGAAGAGGGTTTTCATGGCCGCAGATTGTACTCCTGATGATTCCGGGCAGGCCGGATGTGGTCGGATGGCGCTACTGTGAACAGTAGTATGTAACACGCAAAATGTTGAGAATCAAGGACGGGAACTGGT
>PMCM01000091.1 GCA_003154155.1 Ignavibacteriota bacterium
GCCGCGGCTCCCGTTTACGACGCCGGACTTCTCTTCTTGTTTGCGTGACGCCACCCGGACCAGTTCCTGTGACATGGCGTTGACCCGCAAGGATGGTGAGACCCTGCATGTGGACGTGGCATTTGGTGCGCTGACCCGCACTCAGGACACGCGCATTCTTGTGTATATCCGGGATATCACCGAGCAGCGCGANNCGGTCGGGCGGCTGGCGGCCGGCATCGCCCATGAAATCCGCAACCCGCTGTCCGCCATTGCCCTGAATCTGCAGTACCTCGTTTCGAAAATCGATCAATACCCCGAGCTCCGCGAGCCGTTGCAGGATGCACTGGAAGGGACAAAGCGGATCGAGTCGGTCATCGAGAACACGCTCAACCTGGCGCGTTTCACGCCCCCGGTGTTGCAGCCTGAACAGATCAACGAGCTTGTCGGCCAGGTACTCGGCTTTGTGAGAATTTCCGTGCAGCAGAAGGAGGTGCATTTCGACACCGCGCTGGGGGCGGACCTTCCGGCGGTGCATATCGATGCCAAGCAGATCCAGCAGGTGGTCCTGAATGTCTTGCAGAATGCCATTGACGCGTCACCGGAGAACGGCCGGGTTCTTGTGGCCACCGCGGTGGAGCCCTGGACTGCGGCCGGCGGCGCCGAAGGCCGGGCCATTGTCGTCAAGGTGCGCGATTACGGCAAGGGGATTTCGGCCGACCAGCGGAAGCATCTCTTTGAACAGTTTTATACTACAAAAAAGGGGGGAACGGGGCTCGGGCTGACGATCTCGCGACAGATTATGGAGAAGCACCGCGGTGAGATCCGGTTCGACGTTCCTGAAGGCGGCGGCACCCTCGTGCGACTACTCTTTCCCATCCACAGCTAAAAAAAGGGAGTACCATGGCCAAGGCACGTATCCTTGTGGCCGATGACGAAACAATCCTGGGCAACACGTTAAAGAAGATTCTGGGAGAACTTGGCTACGCAGTGACGGTCTGCAACCGCGGAGAGGAATACTTCCAGTACCTTGAAGAGCAGAAGCCCGACCTTGTGCTTTTGGATATCTACATGGGCGAGGTCAACGGCATTCAGCTGCTGAACAAAATGCGCGCTGAAGGGTGGGATTCCCCCGTGATCATCATGACGGCGCACTCCGACGTATCGCTTGCCGTGCGCGCGATGAAGGAGGGTGCGGCGGATTTCGTCGTCAAGCCGTTCGATCTGACCCATCTCGGCGTATTGATCGAGAAGAATCTGGATCACGCCCGGCTGCAGACGCAGGTCAAGCTGTTGCAGGAGGAGCTCGAAGAAGAACGTTCCCGTTCGGGCATCATCGGCAAGAGTCCTGCGCTCCGCCGCGCGCTGGAGACCGCGGAGAAGCTCGCCATGGGCGAGAACACGACCGTCCTGCTCGAAGGGGAGAGCGGCACCGGCAAGGAGCTCATGGCGCGGTTCATTCACCAGAAGAGCTCGCGGAAAGACCAGCCGTTCGTCACACTGAATTGCGGCGCCATTCCCAAGGAGCTGGCCGAGAGCGAATTCTTCGGCTACGAGAAGGGCGCGTTCACNNACGGAGAAAATGAAGCAGGGAAAATTCGAGCTGGCCGACGGCGGCACGATTCTCCTCGACGAAATCCGGGAGCTCTCGTTGGACATGCAGGTGAAGCTGCTGCGGGTGCTGGAGGAAAAGCGCTTCTACCGGTTGGGGGGCACCAAGGAGATCAGCGTCGATGTGCGCGTGATCGCCGCCTCCAACAAAGAACTGAGCCGCGAGGTGGAAGAAGGCCGGTTCCGGGAGGACCTGTTCTACCGCCTGAACGTGGCGTCGGTGCGCATTCCGCCGTTGCGGAACCGTCGTGAAGACATCGGCGAGCTCGCTACTGCGTTTCTCGCGGAATTCGCCCGCCGCTTCACCCGGGCCGTCCCGCAGGTAAGTCCGAACGCGTTGCAGTATCTGGAAGGGCTCAACTGGAAAGGCAACGTGCGGGAGCTGCGCAACGCCATGGAACGTGTGGTGCTGCTGAACAACGTGCCCGTGCTGACCGCGGAGCATTTCGCCTTCCTCCGTACGGCGGGGAATTCCCCCTCGAACTCGTCGGGCAACGGCAAGTCGTTCGTGCTGGAACTGCCGGCGCAGGGGATCAAGATGAACGAGGTGATGAAGGATCTCATATTGAAGACTCTGGATATCGTCGGCGGCAACCAGGTGCAGGCGGCGAAGGTGCTCGGCCTGACCCGGTCGAAACTGCGGTACCGCATGGAACAGCTGGGGATCCGGCCCGAGCAGCGGACGTACCGGACGAGCGTCTGAGTATGGCCCGCAAAGCGGTGAAACGGCCACTGCGCCGGCGATCGAGGGCGCTCAGCGGTATTGCAGGGGCAATTCCCCTGCCGCTGGTGGTCTTTGACCGCACAGGCTCCCTGACCGACGCGAATGATGCGTTCCTTGATTTCCTCGGCGTCCGGATGGCGGATGTCGCCGGCACTTCCTGGCTCAGTCGTGTGGCTGAAGGTGACCGGGAGGCGGTGTGCGCAACTGTTGCCAGCGCGGCTGCGGCGCGTCAGCCATTCCATCTTGTATGCCGGCTTCGATCCGGCAACGACGGGATCCGGACGTGCGAGCTGACTGCGGGTCTCTGGACTTCGGGAGGCCGTTGGTTGGGATTTGCGAGCAGCGTGGTGGATGTCACTGCGCGGGATGCCGCCGAACAGCGGGCGCGCGTCAGCGCGTTGTCGTTGCGCGGCATGCTGAGTCATGTGCGCGAAGCATTCTTCGTGGTTGACGCGGAAGACCGGATCGTGCAATGGAACCGTGCCGCGTCACGTTTCCTGGAGAAGGACGGCAGCGCGGTTGTCGGCGAGCCGCTGTCGGTGCTCGTGGACTCTCCCGCAGTTGCGGAAGCGCTGGTTGAGGTGCGGGGCGGCGGAGGCGTGCGGGAGGTCTCCGGCGTGATGTTCAAAGGGCATGCAACGCCCCTCCTGTGCAGGATCTTTGCAGCCGGCACGGAATGCGGCGTCAGCCTCGCCGACGACACCGGAGCCACCGGGGCGATCGCCCTTGAGGAGCTCCGGCACAGCCAGGACCACCTCCGGCGAAGCGAAGAGCTCTACCGTGCTTTCATCGAAAACAGCTCCGAAGGGATCTGGCGGTTCGAAACGGACCGGGCCATCCCGGTTGATGTGCCGGTCAACGAGCAGCTGGACCTGATCATGACGCACGCCTACATTGCCGAGTGCAATGAGACGCTCGCCCGGTTCTACGGAGTGTCCAGCGCATCCGACCTCCTTCGCCTGCGNNTACCGGTTGAACAATATCGAAGTGGCGCGTCGCGGACCGGACGGCGACACGCGGTTCCTCCTGTACAGTTTCTCCGGTACCATCGAACGCGGCGCGCTCGTGCGCGTCTGGGGCGTGGTCCGGGATGTCACCGAACGGCGCGAGGCGGAACGCCGCCTGCGGCTGCTGGCACATACGCTTACCAGCACGCGGGACGCCGTGTCGATCACCGACATGAACAACCGTGTCCTCTTTGTGAATGACGCGTTTCTCCGGCAGTACGGTTACCCGGAAGAGAAGCTCGTCGGCAAAGACATCGCCTTCGTCCGTGCCGCATCGACCGCAAAGGAGCTGGAGGAGGAGATTCACAGCACGACCGTGCAGGGCGAGTGGAACGGCGAAGTGATCAACCGCCGGGCGGACGGCTCGGAGTTTCCGGTGGAGCTCTGGACTTCGGTGGTCCGCAATGACGAAGGGGAGCCGGTGGCGATGGTGGGCGTCGCGCGGGACATCACGGAACGGAAGCGGACCGAGGAGAGCATCCGGGCCTCTCTGCGCGAAAAGGAAGTGTTGCTGAAGGAAATCCACCACCGGGTCAAGAACAACCTCCAGGTGATCTCCAGTCTGCTCAGCCTTCAGGCTGAATATCTGAAGGACGAGGCGATGCTCAAGATCATGCGTGAGAGCCAGAACCGGGTGAAGTCGATGGCGCTGGTGCACGAAAAACTGTATCAATCGCAGAATCTTGCCAGCATAGAATTTGGGGAGTATGTCCGCGAGCTGGTGACGCAACTTTCCCGCTCGTACGGTATGAACCCGGAGCTGATACGCATGAACATCACCGCCGACGCGATCGAGCTGGCCGTCGACCGGGCGATTCCCTGCGGGATCATCGTGAATGAGCTGGTGTCCAATGCGTTGAAATATGCGTTTCCGGGCGGACGGCACGGAACGATCGATGTGCTGCTGCACAATCTCCCGGAGGGAAAGATACGGCTGGTGATTCGCGACAACGGTGTCGGGCTGCCGCGGGATCTTGAACTGCACAACGCCAACAGTCTGGGCCTGACGCTTGTCCATATGCTCGCCGATCAGGTGCAGGGCGAACTGGCGATACCCCGCAACGGAGCGGGAACGGAATTCTCGTTGACTTTTCGAAAGTGACCTGACAGATGCGCAAACGAGTCATCATGGTAGTGGAAGATGAGCTGATCGTCGCCGAAGACCTGACCCACTGGCTGCAGTCCCTCGGCTACGTTGTGGGTGCCAGGGCGGCGGCGGGGCGGGAGGCGGTGCAGCGGTGCGAGGCGATCAGGCCCGACCTGGTGCTGATGGATATTCTCCTGCCGGGTGAAATTGACGGGATCGGGGCAGCGGAGGAAATCCGCCGGCGGTTCGATATTCCCGTCGTGTACATTACCGCCTCGTCGGATGAGGCGACGCTCACGCGCGCGAAGGTAACGGAACCGTTCGGCTACATTCTCAAACCGTTTGACGAGCGCGGGCTCTACTCGACGATCGAAATGGCGCTGTACAAACACCAGTCGGAAAAACGCATCCGCGAGAGCGAGGAACGCTTCCGTTTGCTGTATGAAAATGCTCCGGTGGCATTCCAATCCCTGGATGCCGACGGGCACCTCCTGCAGGTGAACAAGGCATGGCAGGAACTTTTCGGCTACACGCCGGAGGAGGTGAACGGGCGCTGGTTCGGGGAATTCCTCGCTCCGAGCAGCGTCGAACGCTTCATCGCAAATTTTGCCCAGTTCCGTTACACGCCGGTGACTGACAATCTGACGCTGGATGTCGTCCGGCGTGACGGCAATGTCGTCACGGCCGCGTTGAAGGGGAGCATCGCCGTTGACCAGCGTGGCATGTTTGAAATGACCCAGTGTGTGATGGGAAGCCGCATGCGTCCGGCGGGGGATGTGCCGGTGCTTGCGGGGGCCCGGGCCGAAGGACTCCAGGATGCCGGCGTACCTCTGCCCGGGCGGGGACCGTGGATGCTTATTTCGCCTGACGGCGCGATTTTGGGAATCACTCCCGCAGTGGAACTTCTTCTGGGGACCACGGCGGACCGGTTGTGCGGCACGCTGCTTCACGACGTGTGCGCCTTGCCTTCGGAAGCGCCGGAAATTCTGGGCCTGCTGGCGAGCGCCGGGATGCTGGAACCGCGGCCGGTGTCGATGAAGGTGTCCGGCGGCGGCACGATAGAGACGATCATCACCGGTTTTGTGTTTCACGGACAGGGCGGTATGACAGGGAGTTGCTGTTTACACATACGAAAGCCATGACGACGCGGGATCCATCCTGGGCGGTAATTTTTTTGCGGAAGCACACGTGGTTGCTGATGGCCGGCGTCTGTGCGGCGTATCTGGTCACGGCGCGGGTGGGTTTGCTTGCGGGGAATGTGGGACATCACCTGTCGTTGATCTGGCCATCGATGGGGATTGCGCTTGCTGCCGCGCTCATTTTCGGTCTGCGGGTCTGGCCGGCGATCCTGGCGGGCGCGTTTCTGGCGCAGTGGTCTGTCGGTGCTCCCGCCGGCTTCGCCGCGCTGACGGCGGCCGGCAACACGCTGGAGATTGTGGCCGCGGCGTCACTGATGCGGATGTTTCGTACGTTTCATCCCGGACTGCGTCGCATCAACGACGTCCTGAGCTTCCTGTTGATTCCCGTTGTCATTACGCCGGTGATCGGCGCCCTTGCGGGGGTGGGCGGGCTCTGTCTGTTCGACCTGAGCCCCTGGGACGGGTTCCCGAAAACCTGGGTGAAATGGTGGATGGCCGACGCGATGGGCATTCTGGTCGCTGCGCCTGCGCTCTTGGTCTGGTCCGAACGCCTGCGGAGGCCGCTTCCCCGGAAGCGCGCCCTGGAGGGTGTCGCGCTCTTCCTATTGCTTATCGGTGTCTCGTACGTGGTGTACGGCGGATGGCTCGGTGATCGGCTTTCGTCGTCGCTGACGTTCGCCTTTTTCCCCTTTGTGATCTGGGGAGCGTTGCGGTTCGGGCAGCGCGGGGCGGCGACGGCGTCGACGTTCGCCGTTATGATTGCCATCACGGGTGCGCTGCAGGGGCTCGGTCCGTTCATGCAGGCGAACTTTTCGCTGAGCGTGCTGTACCTGTACAGTTTTGTGGGATCGGCCACGGTGGCCGGCCTGTTGCTGGGCGCGTCGCTCATGGAGGAGCAGGAGGCGACCGCGCAGCTCGAACGTGCGCGCGATGAGCTCGAGGAACGCGTCGCTGTACGCACGGGGGAGCTCAACACCCAGCTCCGGGAGCGCGAGCGGGTTGCCGTCGCCCTGGGCGACAGCGAGGAACGTTACCGGCGCATCACGCAGACCATCACCGATTATATTTACACGGTGGCGTTTCAGGATGGCCATCCGGTCACCACCCAGCATGGCCCGGGGTGTGAGGCGGTCACCGGATATACCAGCCGGGAGCTGGCGGCGGATCCGTTCCTGTGGTTCCGCATGGTTCATGAAGACGACCGGCCGTTGGTGCTCGGTCTTGCATCGGCAATGGTGACGGAGCATCGCTCGACCACCATTGAACACCGGATTATCCGGAAGGACGGCGCGGTGCGGTGGGTCCGGAACACCACGGTGCCCAAATTCGAGCCGGACGGCAAGCTGTTTTCGTATGACGGATTGATTCAGGATATCACGGCGCACAAGAACGCCGAAGAAGCCGTGCGGGAAAGCGAGGCGAAATTCCGTGCGGTCTTCGATTGTGCCGGCATCGGGATTGTGATTTCTTCGCTGGACGGGACGATGCTGCAGTGCAACCGGGCGCTGGAGCGCATCCTGGGCTTTGATGACGGGGAGCTGCAGGGGCAGCCCACGGGCCGCATTCTTCACCGTGACGACGGTGCCATGCATAAAGAGCTTGTGCGGCGGGTGCTCGCCGGAGCTCCGCAGCAGGGCATCAGTTCCGAGCGCCGCTACGTGCGGAAGGACGGCCGGACGCTCTGGGGTCTGCTGACCGTCACCGTTGTGCGTGACGCAGCGGGCAACCCGCAGTATGCCTTGGGTGTGGTGGAGGACATAACGGAACGGCGCCTGGCGGAGCGGGAGCGCGGACGGTTGCTGGAGGAATTGCGCCAGGCCCTGGCGCATGTCAAAACGTTGAGCGGCCTTGTCCCCATCTGTTCCTGCTGCAAGAAGATCCGAGACGATCGCGGATACTGGACGCAGGTTGAGAGGTATCTCACGCAGCACACCGGAGCGCAATTCAGCCACGGCATTTGTCCGGAATGCATGCGGGAAAAGTATCCGGAGTTTGGAGTCGGGGGGACCGGTGACGGAGTCCGGACGGGGAATGCGCTAGAGACGCCACAGACGGAGCATAGCAGGGAGCGTACGGGATGACCAAAGCATCACTACTTGTCGTTGAGGATGAACATATTGTCGCCCGGGATATTGCGGCGCGATTGCAGCGGCGGGGATACGCCATTGCCGGCATAGCCTCGACGGCGACCGAGGCCATTGAAGAAGCGGGCAGATCACATCCCGACCTGGTGTTGATGGATATCATGCTGCGCGGCGACGTGGACGGCATCACGGCGGCCGATCAAATCCGCGACCTGTACGGGATCCCGGTGATCTACCTGACGGCCTATGCCGACGAGCACACATTGCAGCGCGCAAAGGTCACCGATGCCTTCGGCTATATTCTGAAACCGTTTGAAGAGCGGGAGCTGTACATTACGATCGAGATGGCGCTGTACAAACACCGGATGGAAGCGCGGCTGCACGAAAGCGAACGATGGCTGGCCATCACCCTCCGGAGCATCGGCGACGGCATCATCGCCGCGGACACCTCCGGCACTATCACGTTTGTCAATCCTGTGGCTGAGCAGCTCACCGGCTGGCGGAGCAGCGAGGCGCTGCAGCGCCAGCTTGCGGATGTGTTCAACACCGCGTTCGATGATCTGGGTTCGGGGCCGCCGGCGACGGTGCTGGTGAGCAGGGCCGGCAAGCGCATTCCCATCGAGGAGAGCGCGGCGCCGATCAAGGACGACCGGGGGCATACGAAGGGAATGGTCGTGGTNNGCGCGCATTTCCGGCATCGTGGCCTCCGCCATGGATGCGATCCTCACCGTGGACAGCAGTCAACGGGTTGTCCTGTTCAATGCCGCCGCCGAGCAGATGTTCGGATGGTCGAGCCAGGAGGCGGTCGGCCGGCACCTCGACGAATTCATCCCTCCGCGGTTTCGCGCGGTTCACCGCGCGCACGTGGAGGAGTTCGGCCGGTCGGGAGCGACCAAGCGCCGGATGACGCAGCCCGGCTCCCTCGTGGGCTTGCGGCACGGCGGCGTGGAATTTCCCATGGAGGCGTCCATCTCCCAGGTGGAATCGGCCGGCGAACGGCTCTACACCGTGATCATCCGTGATATCACCGAGCGGCACCGGGCGGAAGAGGCGCTGCGCGCAAGCGAAGAGCGCTACCGCGAGTTCTTCGAAGACGATCTGACGGCCGACTACAATGCGCGCATCGACGGCACGCTGACAGACTGCAACGCCGCGTTTGCGCGCGTGCTGGGTTTCCCCGACGTGGCCACCGCGCTCCTCTGTAACCTTCACGGGCTCTACCCGACAACGCAGGCGCGCGATAATTTTCTCAGTTTGCTCACGAGCCGCCGCCGCATTGCGGAGTATGAAAAAGACCTCGTGCGGACCGACGGCCAGATCGTCCATTGCGTCGAAAATGCCATCGGGGTGTTCACTGACGACGGCCAGCTCGTGGAGTACAAGGGGTACATGTACGACATCACCGAGCGCAAACGGCTCGAGGAACAGCTCCGCCAGGCACACAAGATGGAGAGCATCGGGACGCTCGCGAGCGGCATCGCACATGATTTCAATAATATTCTGAACAACGTGATCGGCTTTGTCACGCAGATCAAGAAACATTCCGACGAGCCGGAAAAGGTTCTGAAGTACAGCCAGACCATCGAGAAATCCGCCACACGCGGCGCCGAACTGTCGGCACAGCTGCTTTCCTTTGCCCGGAAGGCGAAGCGGGAAAGCGTCACGGTCGATATCGCGCAGATCGTGGATGAAGTGTATTCCATCTGCGTGGAGACGTTCCCCGCCGGCGTCGGCGTGGAGCGCTTCGTCGACGCGGAGCTCTCGCCGATCCAGGGCGATCACGGCGAGTTGTACCAGGTGTTGCTGAATCTCTGTGTCAATGCCCGGGATGCGGTGGTGGCGGCGGGCGGCACGGGGGGTAAAGTCACTATCGGCGCATACAACGGGATGGTGGGTGACGGCGTCAGCGCACAGATGCTGGCATCGCAGACCGACCGCTTTGTGGAATTGCGTGTGAGCGACGACGGGACAGGCATTCCCCAGGCGATCCGCGAGCGGATCTTCGATCCCTTTTTCACCACCAAAGAACGCGGACGCGGCACAGGGCTGGGCCTCTCTGTCGTGTACAATATCGTGCGCAATCACCGCGGCACCATCCTGGTGGATAGCGAACCGGGAGAGGGGACGACGTTTCACGTCTATTTCCCGGCGGTGGCCAGCGCGATACCTGCGCCGGTGGTGGAACAGCGCGGGGCGCCGGCCAGAGGGCACCATGAGACAATCCTCGTGGTGGATGACGAGGAATCCATGCAGGAGCTGGGACGGGAGCTCCTCGAAGAACACGGTTATGACGTGCTGATCGCCAGCAACGGCCCGGATGCGATCGACATTTACCGGCTCCGGCCGCAGGAAATCCGTCTGGTGATTCTCGACCTCGTGATGCCGGGTATGGATGGCGGGCAGACCTACCTGGAACTGAAGAAAATCAACCCGGACATCAAGGCATTCTTCTGTACCGGCTACATGCCGGACGCTGTCATTTCCGCGTTGCTGGAAGAGGAACATCTGCAAGCGATTCAGAAACCGTTCAATCCGGAACAATTTGTCCAACTCGTGCGGGACGTTCTCGACGCGACACCCTGAGGTCCTGACGTGTATTCTCTGCTTGCTGTGCTGATCATTCTTTCCCTCCTGCTGCAGGCGTTCGCGACGGTCTGGGCGGCGCGGTTGATGCGGGTGTCGGGGCGGATGCTGGCCTGGGGGCTTATTTCCGCCGGCCTCGCGCTGATGACCATCCGGCGTGTCATCGTGCTGTGGGTGTTTCTCAACGCTCCGCAGTCCCCCGTGTTCGGCATCTCGGAGGTTGTCGGCCTGCTTATCTCCCTGGCCATGAGCGCCGGTGTATTGTCCATGGGATCGTATTTCCGCAGCTCCTCGGCCGCCCAGATCTCCCTGCGGGCCTGGGAACGCGTGTTCGGCCGCGTCTTCGAGAAATGGGGGGAGGGGAACCTGCTGATTGACCAGGGGAAATTCATCGATTGCAACGAGACCGCTGTCCGGATTCTGGGCTATGCGTCCAAAGCCGATCTGATCGGCAAGGAACCGTCCGAATTCTCCCCGCCGCGCCAGCCGGACGGGATGCTGTCGACGGAAAAAGCGCGCATGATGATTGCGCGCGGGCTTGCGGACGGTCTTGCGCGGTTTGAGTGGGTGCACCGGCGCGCCGACGGCACACCGGTGCCTTTGGAAATCGTCCTCACCACGATCGACCTTGAAGGCCGGACCGTGCTGCACACTTCCTGGCGGGATGTCTCCGAACGGAAACGGTCGGACATCGCACTGCGCGAAAGCCGTCAGGCGAATGACGAACTGATCAGGAATCTCCCGTCCGGGATTCTGGTTTTCGAGTACATCCAGGCAACTGACAGTTTCGTTCTTCTCGACGGGAATCGTGAGGCGGAACGCATCACCGGGATTGCCCTGGAGGCCTGGCGGGGCAGAGAGCTCGTGCGCATGTTTCCGGAAGCCGGAGCGCATGGCATTCTGGAGCAGTACCGGGAGGTGATGCAATCGGGCGTCGTACACCGCCGTGAAGATGTCACGCAGAAGCAGGGGCACGTGCACACGGCGGTTCGCGTGCACGCCTTCCGGGTACCGGGGAGCCGGCTCGTGGTCAGCGTGGAAGACATCAGCGAACACAAACGGATCGAAGAAGCCCTGCAGTCGTCCGAAGGGCGGTACCGGCTTCTGTTCGAAGCGCTGGCACAGGGCGTCGTCTACCAGGATGCCGACGGCAGAATTGTTTCCGTGAATCCGGCCGCCGAGCGCATGCTCGGGATCACTGCCGCGCAGATGCAGGGATCTACGCCGGCCAATCCGGGATGGAAGTTTTTCCGGCCCGACGGAACGGAATACCCCGCGGGTGAGCACCCGATTGCCGCGGCATTGACCGCCGGCAAGCCTGTGCGGGACGTCCTGATCGGCATCTTCCGGGCTGAGAGCGATGAGCGACGCTGGCTGATGGTCAACGCCATCCCGCTCTTCCGGCCGGATGAACGGATGCCCTACCGGGCGTGTGCGATATTTGACGATATGACCGAGTTGATGGCCGCCCGGCAGGAGAACGCGCAGCTGCGGGCACAGGCGGGTGACAGGCAGGAAACCGATGATCCGGAATTGCTGCACAGCGACCTTGAGTCGTTGCTGGACGCCGTCGCAGCCCATCCGGAGAGTCCGCTGCAACATGCCGAGCATATTCTGGCCTCTTTCCGGTCGGGTCAAACCGGGCGGACCACCGGTGGGGGGGGAGATGCGTTGGAGAAGCTTGGGGGTGAACTGCGCAGTGCTCGGGAAATGGTCTCCGGCCTCCTGGCGTATTCCCGTTCCCTCACCAAGGAAATGCACCCGGTTGTGTGTGACATGGCCGTTCTTGCGGGCGAGGTCGTCCGCGACCTGGCACCGCCAGCTTCCGGGGGGGCAGTCCGTTGGCGTATCGACCAGATGCCGCCGGTGCTCGGGGACCGCGCCATGCTCAGGCAGGTCTACCATGCGTTGATGAGCAATGCCCAGAACTTCTCACGGCTGTCCCCGCATCCCGATGTGCATGCCGGGTGCGTTGCCGATGCAACCCGGCCGGTGTATTTTATCCGTGATAATGGTGTCGGCTTCGATGTTTCTTCCGCCGGAGGGCTGTTTCACCCGTTCGTGCGCATGCACACTCACCCGGAATTGGAGGGTGCAGGGATGAGTCTCGCGATTGTCCGGCGCCTGGTCCGGAGGCACGGGGGATGGATCTGGGTCGAGTCGGCTCCAGGCAAAGGTGCGACCTTTTACATCCAATTTCCCGGCGTGTGAAGCTCTTTCTTCCTTCAGGTGGCTGATATTCAGCAATCCGTCACCTCTCGTCAGGCGTCTTCCTCCCCTTTTACGCCGAAATCCCAGCAATCTGATCCCCCGGCAACTTCTCAATGATGGCATGAGTTTTGGGAATACTCCATTGGCATGACAGGGGAGGTGAGCTGGGGATGACGCCTCTGAACAGGGTAGAAGAGGGATGGATGATTCTGATCGTTGAGGATGATCAGTTGTTCCGGCGGGCGCTTGCGACATACCTGGTGTCGAGGGGGTTTCGGACCAGGGTAGTTGCGAATGCGGAGGAAGCGCTTGCCAGCGCCGAGTGGCCGAAGGTCGACCTGGTGTTGATCGACTATTTTCTGCCGGGCATGAACGGAATAGAATTTGCCCGTGCACTCCGTGCGCACAACATCATGCACCCAAGGCTCGTCCTGATGTCCGGCTACCTTCCCGCATCTGTGTTCGATGAGGCGCGGGCGGCATCGATTGAATCCGTACTGCATAAACCGTATGACATGGAGACACTGGATGAAAAGCTCCAAACACTCTGTGAGGAAGGCGAGGCGTACAGATCACCCGGTGCCACCGGCTGATTTCGTCGCAGTGGAGGCGGAGCGGTGCCCTGAATGTGGACATATGTGGAATGATGTGGGGCCTGCGCACTTTGCAGACTGCCGGTTCTTCTGTCTGGATGACGACAGGGATGAGGAACCAGTGGCAGTGCCGGTGGGATGGGGGTATCTGCCCGGCGAAGCCGTGTAATTCACCAGTTTGCACTCTGCGGGTATACGGGCCTTTTTTCGCTCATAAAGGGGTATCGCGCTTGCGGACAAGGCCGGCGCGAGCCTGCTGGAGATCGTAGGTGTGAGTCAGAAAGTTACGGATATGGTGGCGCAGATTGCTGCGGCAAGCGAGGAACAATCGTCCACCAGCGAGGAGATCGCACATAACGTGGAGGCAATCTCGAAGGTGACGGGGGAAACGGCGCAAGGGACGCAGCAGATTGCGCGGGCCGCCGAGGATCTCCACCGGCTGACGGACAACCTGCAGCAGCTGATCTCGCGGTTCACAATCGGTGCGGGGCCCGGGAACGGCGCTGCAGCAGCACCCGGACGCGCAACGATGCGGCCGGCAGCAACGAAACAACCAATGTAAGGATCGCCTCCCCCTTTGTCGGCATGATGCAACGGGACATGGGGGGAGGCGTACTCCCGGATCCCCACCACGGGCAAACCCTCCTCTGCCATCCGACTGCGCAGAATTGACCCTGCGCTCCCGGGCGAAGACAACTGCCGGGACCATCGAAAAGGCCTTCACCTGTTCAATTGTAGCCAGTTTTTGAGTTGGGGACGGCCGGGCCATTGGGCGCACGCGGAAAAACTGAAGGAATAAACGGGAAATACAACGCTCAGTCTATGAGTTCACGGTTATCCTGTGGCGGCACGGTTCTTGTCCGTAATAATAAATATGACAGAGCTCCGATCCGACGCTCGAGGTAGCCGGGCCATTGATCGGGGAGGGGAATGTTAGGGGACAAGAACCAACATATCGTCGGGGCATAACATCAGCGACGATCCGCCAAAGCTGCCGAAGCGTCTCTGACGTGGAGCAACCCGGGGAAGGATTGCGGATACTCAGAGTAGAGAATGTCAGTCAACTTATGCGAGGTCGCCGTTATGAAGAACAGAATCCCCTCTCTTGTACTTGTCCTCGTGCTGGGAACCATCGGACTTCAGGCACAAGATTTTCGAAAAGTCGAACAGATTCTGGTCCGGCTTGACAGCACGTTGAAGACAGTTCACGCCCCGGCTGCGCATGCGGCGCAACATCCCCCCGACTCTCTTCAGGGCGCAACTTCCGCACTTACACTTGCCGATCGCATTGCCATGCTGGAGCGGAGAGTTTCCACACTCAGTGAACCTGTGCAAGCGGCTCGCGATTCATCTCTTCTTGTCGCGGCAGTTGCTGATTTGCGCAAGGCGCTTGAAGCGGCGAAGCCGCCCGCGCCCGGCCCGAAATTCCCCGCGGTGAAGGTTGGTCTGCTTGGTCAGTTCCAGGCAAGTACAGTGCAAGAGCAAAGTTCCGCAGCGCAAGATCTGGATCCTCTCTACCATCAACACTGGCAGCGGCAGATGTACCTCCGTCGTATGAGGGTGTTGGTCGGGGGCAGCGTGTCACCGCAGACCTCCTTCTTCTTCGAATCTGATGCGGTCAACATCGGCAAGGTCTCGGCTGGCGGCACGAAAGCAAACGCCATCGCAATGTACGTGCAGGATGCCCAGGTCCAGCATGTGTTTGCGCCGGAATTCAGTGTGATCGCAGGCTTGCAGCTGGTCGGGATT
>PMCM01000127.1 GCA_003154155.1 Ignavibacteriota bacterium
GAACAGTCGCGTATTGTCCGCCTGCCGCTGAACCGCGTGGGCGCATTGAACAAAATCGGCAAGGCCTTCAGTTCGCTCGAGCAGGAATTTGAACGTGAACCGAGCGCAAGCGAGCTCGCCGAGGAACTCGACATGTCGTTGTTTGAGGTCTCCGACACGCTCAAGATCTCCGGCCGGCATCTGTCCATGGATGCTCCCTTCGCCCAGGGCGAAGACAACCGCCTGCTGGATGTGATCCAGGACGAGCGTCAACCGGCGCCGGACAGCGAGCTCATGAAGGAATCGTTGAGCCGCGAGGTGGATCGCGCGCTGTCCACGTTGAGCGAACGCGAAGCGGAAGTGATACGGCTGTACTTTGGGCTCGGCCGGGAACACTCGCTCACGCTGGAAGAGATCGGCGAGAAGTTTAAGCTGACCCGCGAGCGGGTGAGGCAAATCAAGGAAAAGGCGATCCGCCGGCTCCGTCATGCGTCACGCAGCAAGCAATTGCGCGCGTATCTCGGCTAACGGCCCGCGGATGCCGACCTGGGATGCGCAGACACGGCGTCTGATCCATGGGGCGGTGGTGTTATGCACCATCGCCTCACTGTTTCTCGCATCGTGCTCCACTACCAGCCCGCGTTTCCGGTCGGGAAGTACTTCGCAGTCTGCGCGTGACGATGAGGACGAATCCCGTTTTGCTACCAGCATTCGCAAAGACGAAGAACGGGAAGATGACCGGCATGTCGATAGGGAACAGATGCGGACGGAGCTCTCCCGCAGGAAACCGCCCACGGGCCACTATGCCAACCGCACACCGGCGGGACTCGATCGCGACCGCCTGCTGCTGGATGTGATTTCCTACCTGGGAACGCCGTATCTCTACGGTGGGAACACACGGGAGGGTATTGATTGTTCTGGTTTTACGCTGCGGGTGTACGAAGACGGCGCACAGAAAATGCTGCCGCGGTCAGCCAGGGAACAATTCTCCCTGGGTGCCGCCGTCGAGGACGACGATCTGGAATTCGGCGACCTTGTGTTTTTTAACACCACCGGAACGCGTCCGTCGCATGTCGGGATCTATATCGAAGACGATGTCTTCGCCCATGCAAGTGTGAGCAGGGGGGTGACGTTTTCCTCTCTGGAAAGCACATATTATCGCAATCGCTATGTCGGTGCCCGGCGTGTCATGGGCGGCAACAACCCCGCCTCCGCGCGCTGAGCACCGCCCGCCCGCCGGCCGGGCGACAACATTTTTTATGGAGCGTATCGTGGCATTGTTACCTATCTACACATACAATCATTCGGTCCTGAGGAAAAAGGCTAAAACACTCAAGCGTCCCGACGCGGGACTCGTGCGGGCCGCGGACGACATGCTGGAAACGATGCATAAAGCCAATGGCATCGGCCTCGCGGCAAACCAGGTCGGCCTTCTGCAGCGCTTGATCGTCGTGGATATGACCGGCAGCGAGGGGGTCGAGGCGTTTGAACCGCTCGTCATGTTCAATCCGGCGGTGGTGGATGAAGAGGGCAAATGGGTGCTGGAAGAGGGGTGCCTGAGCATCCCGGAACTCCGCGACGAGGTCGAACGTGCCGAGCGCATCCGGGTGACGTACCGTGACCGCAATTTTGACGAACGTGAACTGGAAGCCACGGGGATGCTGAGCCGCGTGATTCTGCACGAAGTGGATCATCTGGATGGCATCCTTTTTGTCGACCATCTCAATCTCCTCAAACGGAAACTCCACCGCGGACGGTTGAACAAGATCGATCGCGGCGACCTGCAGGTGGAGTACGAGGTCGTTCCCAACCAGCCCAAAGTCATCGGATAATCGTTGCTCAACATCGTGTTCATGGGAACTCCGGACTTCGCGGTGCCCAGTCTGGAGGCCCTTCTGGCCGCCGGACATGGCATCGCAGCAGTCGTGACGGGCGCGGACAAACCCCGGGGGAGGGGACAACGATTGACGCCGACGCCGGTCAAAGTCGTCGCTCTCCGGGAGCGCCTGCCGTTGCTGCAGCCCGCCAGCGTCAAAGATCCCGCCTTCGCCGCTGCCCTGCGGGACTTCAAGCCCGACCTTGCCGTTGTCGTCGCATTCCGCATTCTTCCCCGGGGGGTGTTCAGCATTCCCGCATACGGTTCGTTCAATCTTCACGCATCGCTCCTCCCCCGCTACCGCGGCGCGGCACCTATCAACTGGGCACTGATCAACGGCGATCAGGAAACCGGCGTCACCACGTTTTTTCTCGACGATGCAGTGGACACCGGCAACACGCTTCTCCAGGAACGCCTGCCCATCGGACCTGACGATGATGCCGGAGTCGTGCACGACCGGCTCGCCGCTCTCGGCGCACATGTGGTGGCGGAAACGGTCCGAAGGATCGAGGCGGGAACGCTGACGGCTCAGCCGCAGGACAATACACAGGCGACCCCGGCGCCGAAGATTTTCCGGGAGCAATGCCGGATCAGCTGGACATCGCCCGTCGGACAGATCCGGAATTTCGTCCGCGGGCTTTCACCGCATCCGGCGGCCTGGACGATGCATCGCGGGCGCCTCTTGAAGATTTACGCCACTCGTCTTTCCTCCTCCCCCCTCACAGGTCTCCCGGGTACCCTGCACAGTGATGCCGGGAGGCTCTCCGTGACCGCCTGCGACGGAACGCTCGACATCCTGGAATTGCAGCAGGAAGGTCATCGACGGATGCCCGCGGAAGAGTTCCTCAGAGGGTATTCCATCGCGCCCGGCGACCAATTGGCGTAGATGGTTGCCCTGGAAGTCACATCCGTGACGTTTTCTCTTCTTTCTTTTCCCGCCGGAAAGCATTATGTTGTTGTATTACACACGTTTCACGGGGTTTCACGCCTTTGGGCAAGATCATAACCATTGCGAATCAGAAGGGCGGGGTGGGAAAAACCACCACGGCGGTCAACCTTGCCGCCTGCATCGCTGCGGCGGAAAAAACGACTCTCCTGGTGGATGCCGATCCACAGGCAAATGCCACGAGCGGTGTCGGACTGCAAATGAATACGGATGGGCGCAGCACCTACGAGCTCCTGATCGCCGGGCGTGAGGCGGGGGATCTCGTGCAACAGACGCAGATGCCCCACCTCTCCATCATCCCTTCGCATATCAACCTTGTCGGCGCGGAAGTTGAGCTGGTGGATGTGGATCACCGGGAGCGACGGCTCCGCACGGGACTTGCATCGATCAAAGATCAATTTGACTATATCTTCATTGACTGTCCCCCTTCACTCGGTCTCCTCACGCTCAATGCCCTCACTGCGGCAGATTCCGTCCTCATTCCCGTGCAATGCGAGTACTATGCCCTGGAGGGCCTCGGTCAGCTTCTCAATACCATTAACATGGTGAAGAAGCAGATGAATGAGCGACTGGATATCGAAGGGGTGTTGATGACGATGTACGACAGCCGGTTGCGCCTCTCCAATCAGATCGTTGAAGAAGTGCGCAAGTATTTCGGTGAAAAGGTCTTCAAAACCGTCGTTGCACGCAATGTCCGGCTGAGTGAAGCGCCGAGTTTTGGCAAGCCGATCATTCTCTACGATGCCGTTTCCTCCGGAACGCGCCATTACATGGATCTTGCCGAAGAGGTGCTTTCACGCAACGGCCATACGTCCGCCATGACAGCGGGCGGCAGCCGGACGAACTAAGGACCTTTCTGCATGTCGAAAAATAAGCTCGCCCTCGGTCGCGGCCTCGCTTCGCTTATTCCCGGGCCGGACCCGGATGTCCAGGATCAGTCCCCTCGGGCGGTTGACGACGGGACGGCCGATCGCGTGATGGTGCATATTGCGCCCGACAGGATCGAGCGGAACCCCTTTCAGCCCCGGGCGGATTTTGATCCGGTGACCCTTGATGAGCTGAAGCGTTCAATTCAGGAAAAGGGGATTATACAGCCGGTCACCGTCCGCAGGGTGCCGGGCGGCTATCAGCTGATATCGGGCGAGCGGCGCGTGCGTGCGGCACGTATGGCGGGACTGGAGAAAATCCCCGCGTACGTCATCCGGGTCTCTGCCGACGAAGAGATGCTGGAGCTTGCATTGATCGAAAACCTCCAGCGCGAGCATCTCAATCCCATCGAAATAGCGATTTCGTACCGCCGCCTCATCGACGAATGCCGGTATACACAGGAAGAAGTGTCTCAGCGCATCGGCAAAGACCGTTCGACGGTCACGAACATGCTGCGGCTGTTGAAACTTCCGGACGCGATTCAGGATGCGGTCAGGAAGGGGGAGTTGAGCGGCGGGCATGCGCGAGCGATTGCCGGTGTGGAAGAGTCGCCGGCGCAAATGGCGTTGTTCAGGAAAGTTGTCGCACGGGGTCTTTCGGTGCGGGAGCTTGAACGGCTCATTCGCGTGCGGGGGGAGACAGCCGGGAATAGAAGCGGCAAGACCGGGAAAGGGGCGATCTCATCGCTCTCCTCCGTGGAAGACCGGTTGCGCAGGCTGCTCTCGACCCGCGTGCACGTGCGCCAGTCAGCCGGGGGCAAGGGGGAGATCGTTGTGGAATACTATTCGGCAGACGACCTGGAACGACTGCTCGAGCTTTTTGAAAATATCCAGGGAAATTCACGCTGACGTAAGGAAGCCCTACGCAAATGGAACATTCGGTCATTGCAACAAAAAGTGCGCCCGGCGCCATCGGCCCCTATAGTCAGGGGATCAAGGCCTCGGGCGGTTTCGTGTTTACTGCGGGACAGGTCGGCCTGGTACCCGCAACGGGTAATCTCGTCGGGCCGGATATCGCATCGCAAACGACGCAGTCTCTGCAAAACCTCAAGGCCATACTGGAAGCGTCCGGTGCAAACATGAGCCGTGTTGTCAAGACCACGGTATATCTGACGGATCTGGCAGACTTCGCGGCGATGAATGCCGTGTACGCCACGTTCTTTAACGACGCTCCCCCGGCGCGGACCACCGTGCAGGTGTCCAAGCTCCCGAAGGATGCCCGCGTGGAAATTGACGCCATCGCCGTCGTCTGAGGATTGCGCTCCGTGACACGGTGGCTATACTGGCTGAGTGTCGTGCTGGCATGTGCGGCGAGCAACTCCCAATCGCAAGTCATGCACCCTGACACCCT
>PMCM01000033.1 GCA_003154155.1 Ignavibacteriota bacterium
TACGCACGGGACAACCCATCCTACCCGGATTCGATGCACTACCGGTATGATAATGTCATCACCCTCCGGACATTCTCCAAGGTGTACGGCCTCGCGGGCATCCGCATCGGCTACGGCTTTGCTCACGATGTACTGATCAGAAATCTTCTCAAGGTGAAGCTGCCATTCGAACCCAGCTCACTCGCCCAGACCGCCGGGATCGCCGCACTGCAGGATCCGGAATTCCTGCACCGCTCCCTCGCAACAAATGCCGCGGGCAAACGACAGGTGGGAGAGGGCCTGCACGCGCTCGGCTTCAATCCCGTGCCCACCGAGGCGAACTTCTTCTGTGCCCCTCTTCAACGCGAAGAAGAGGCGCAACAGCTCTACGAGGCACTCCTGCACCGCGGCATCATCATCCGTCCCCTGCGTGCGTTCGGCTTGCCTCACTGCGTCCGGATCACGATCGGCACACACGCCCAAAACGAACGACTGCTGCTGGCTCTGGAAGAGATTCAGCACGCACCTTCGGTTCATCCCCCCCTCTAATGAAAAAGCGAGCCCCGGAGGAATATCCGGAGCTCGCCGCTTAGCGTATGATCGTACAGCCGTCAGAACGTGCCGACAAACACTCCTGCGTTCACCATGAACCCCTTCCCCGTTACGCCACTCGGCACACCCAGCAACTCGTAATTGGCATCCACTTTCCATGAAGGGAAAGACATCCCGACGTAGCTCGCACCTAGCCGCACACCCAACCAGCCAAGCAGCGAATACTCGACGTCAACCGACGGCACCCAGACAAAAAACGCCCCCGAAAGTGTCCGGGTCATGTTGCCGGGATTTCCCGCTGTCCATTGAGCAAACTGCTCCTGCTCGCCAACCCAGGTGTTGGTTCCGCCGTTGCTCTGACGAAGCGTAATATCCGCACCACCCCACCCCAGCATCGCGCCGGCCGAGAAATCAAGGCGCTCCGTGACCGGCCATACGTATTCAATGGTGACGCCCCCAAATCCGACCCTCAACTCAGCATCGCGGCGCACCGCGTTGAGGTCTATCGAGGTGCTCCGGATCGCACCGGTCATCCCCATCCCGCCGACCCTAACGTTGGGAAGAAGCATGATGTACGCTGCACCCGCCCCACCGGTCATGAATATGCCGTCTTCCTTCAGCGGCGCCCCCTTCCCCGCAGCCAAGAATTCGTTGATCGGCTTGACATCCAGAAAAAGCCACCCCGGTGTAAACCCGCCGAATAAGCCAACCTTGACTGCGTGCGTACGCTTCGGAGGTATCGGCTCTTCCTGCGCTCCGGCAAGGAATGTGCAAACACCGAGAAGAAACAAAAGGCCGATCAATCGTTTCATGAGTCGTGCTCCGGAATGATTATACGCTTCAGAAGTCAGCCCAATGTACAAAACCCGGCCAAGAGATACAATCCCGTTTGAATCTGCCCAACACCTTCTCTATATTGAGAGTCAATCAACTTCTCCCCCATACCGGAACCCTCGTGCGGATTTTCTGGCGGATAGTGTTGAGCCTCCTCCTCTTCCAAACAGTGCCGATCCGCGCCCAAACAGCGCCCGAAGCCGCATCGCACTGGACATTCCTCCCCGGCCGCCCGATCTTCCCCACCCTCCCCGCAAGCTACGAGGAGCCACGCACAGGCATCATCAAGGACGGTTCCACCGCCCATATGAAATTGGATATCGGCAGCTCGCTTGAACTGCTTGAATTCCGCCTTCGCGAGGACTCCACCGAACGGATCCATTTTGGGGCGGAGCTGTTCACGTATGCCCTGACCACCTCCAACCAGGGCCTCCGGCTCCAGGTTGACGCGGTCGACGGCTACTTCGGCGGACACGTGACGTACCGGCTTCAACATTCCAGATCGGCATATGCATTGCGGCTGCGCATCCTCCATCTCAGCTCACACTTCCTGGACGGACACTACGACCTGCACCAAAACATGTGGCTGAACGGACTGGAACCGACGCCCCTGGCGCGCGACTATGGAGAACTGACCGGAGCGTACATCTGGGGATCCACCCCCGCCGAACTCATGGTCTACGCCGGCTTCAGCCAGGCAACATTAATCCGTCCCCCCACGATGAAACGTTTGAATGTTCTGTGCGGCTTCAGTGCTCACACAGGCAACTGGATCGGACCGCTCTTCGGCTCGCCTGTACACGTTTACGCCGCCGACCACTACAGCCTTTGGGGATTGGAAATGCTCTCCGGCACAAACATGTTCGAAGCGGGGGTGAAGTTGGGAGGGTGGGACAGCTCAGGCATCCGGATATTCTTAAGCCACCATGCGGGGCTGGAGGTGTTTCACCAGTACTTCGACACGAAGGACGCCGATTGGGGAATGGGTTTCGCCTTCGATCTGTGACGGGCTGCCCGTCCCCCCGGACGGGCCCTTACTGCACGACCATACTCCTATCCTTGCAATCCGAGCTCACCTGCGCAGGCCTTGAGCGCGACAATAACGTTCCCGACGTGCTCCTCAAGCGGTATCCCCAAATCCGCCGCTCCCTGCTGAATGTCTTCCCGGCTTACCGCCCGGGCAAATGCCTTGTCTTTGAGTTTCTTCTTTACCGAGGAGACCTCGAGGTCGGCGATCTTGTTCGGCCGTATAATCGCCACAGCCATGATGAAACCGGACAGCTCGTCGCATGCAAACAACACCTTCGCCAGCGGCGTATCGCGGGGAACATTGGTGGCCGGCACATGCGAAAGAATAATCCTGCGGAGGTTTTCCGGCACACCTTTCTGCGCCAGGATCTCCGTTCCCTTCATCGGATGGTCCGGGTACTGCGGGTACATTTCGTAATCGAAATCGTGAAGAAGCCCCACAACACTCCACTCTTCCTCGTCTCCCCCCATCCTGCGCGCATATGACCGCACGGCGGCCTCCACAGCCAGCGCGTGCTTGCGCAAGGCGTCTGTCTTGGTGTACTCACACAAAAGATCAAAGGCTTCCTGGNNCCTGGAGGGGCTCGGTCGGAGGGACGCGCATCGTGTCCCTTCGTTCATCGTCTATGTGGGTCGAAGAGACACAAGTTACACAACAGCGGAATGACCCGGAGTGTCCGGCATGGCACCATGCCGGCCGAGCCGGCAAAGGTCCAGCTCGATCAATGCAAGCAGATCGGGCATGCTCCGGAGCACCGGATCGGTAAGTCCGGGACCCGCATCAAACTGCTTCCCTTCGATGCCGAACAAGAGCAGAACATCCGGCACCCGGTGCAGGGTGCGCGCCAGGCCCACCGCCTCGGCTACGCCGAACGCGTGACTGGAGTAGTGAAAGTAATGCGAGGGGATCGGATCGGTGGCCACATCAAGACGGTGAATCTCGCCGGCCTGGGCACCGGAGGATATGGCGTCAATAAGGATCACACGGGAACGGCCGGACCATGCCTGCATCAGCGAGGTCCCTTCACCGGCCAGTTCGGCAACGGCGACCCCCGGGATCTTCCGCCGCCGGATCTCCCGCGCGGCGTAGATCCCCAGGCCGTCGTCAGAACGGTACTCGTTTCCCAACCCTATGATCAGAATGGAGTCGTTCATTCCCATTCAATCTTCACAAAATGTGTTGCGCACGATATGCACGGATCGTAATTCCGGACTGTCTGCTCCACACGCAGAGTCAGCTCTTCCCGGTCCATATCAATATGCCCGGCCACGAATTTCCGTATATCGGCCTCTATCGACGGCTGGTTCTGCGCTGTCGGAGGAACGATCTTCGCATCCACAATCACTCCCTCGTCATCCAGCCGATACCTGTGGTACAGCGTTCCCCGCGGCGCTTCACTCGCACCGAAGCCGATGCCGGCATGCGGATACACCCTCACGGCCGGCTCATCCGGTTCTTCATACTGCGCTATCAGCCGCAAGGCCTCTTCGAAGGCATAAATTGTCTCGATGCTCCGCACAATGATGCTTCTGAACGGGTTCCGCACCGGCGGCATGCATCCGAGTTCCTTCGCTGTCTCCCGTGCAAGCGGGGTGAGTTGTTCAAAGTTGAGATTGAAGCGGGCAAGCGGACCGACATGGTACGCCCCGACCCCCTTCTGCACCGAATGAAGCGCGTTGGAATGCGGCAGGTGCCGCTCTTCGAAATGGAACTCGTATTCGGAAATCGCGATATCGAGCCCCCGGCTGGAGATAAACCGGCCGCCGATGAACGGGTATTCATCAGGATGGTGCAAGCAGACGAAATCGTAGTCCTGCTCGAGGTCGGGGAAGTCGAACGTGGAGGTCACGCGCGCAGTGTCCACCGCCCTGTCACGTCCCCACTTGAGGTCATCCACCAACTCCTGCAGCTGCTTCTTGCGCGGCACCCGGTAGAACCCGCCTACCTTGACGTTGATCGGATGGATCTCCCGTCCGCCGACCAGGCGCACAATGTCATTTCCGATCTTCTTCATCCGCAGCGCGGTTTTCACCAGGTCGGGCTTGTCCCGGGCCAGCAGGAGCGCATCTTCATATCCCAGGAAATCGGGCGCATGGAGCATGTACACATGCAATACATGACTTTCGATCCACTCGCCGCAGTAGATCAGGCGGCGGAGAGCCCTGAGCTGGCCGTCGACGGTGACCCCGAACGCATCTTCCATCGCATGCACGGCGCTCATCTGGTAAGCGACCGGACAGATGCCGCAAATCCGGGCGGTGATGTCGGGGGCTTCTCCGTAGTTGCGCCCGCGAAGAAAAGCTTCGAAGAACCGGGGGGGCTCATAGATCCGGAGCTTGGAGTCCACCACCTTCCCCTCGCTGATCTTCACGAAGATAGCCCCTTCACCCTCCACGCGGGCCAGCTGGTCGACTTTGATCACTCTATTCTTCATGGGCTTCGCTCTCCTTCCGGAAGGCTTCCGCGTAGGCATTGAATCCGCGGAACAGCAACATGATGTCGCGGCGTGTTTCCCCGATCTCTTCGAGATGCTTGCTGAGCGCCGGGGGGTTCGGATGCTCCATCGGCCCGAAACACCCGTAACAGCCACGGTCGAACGAGGGACAGAGGGCACCGCAGCCGACCTGCGTGACAGGGCCGAGACAGGGTGTGCCCCGGGCGACCATCACGCATACCGTGCCCTGGAGCTTGCACTCCACACAGAGCGCATGGGTGGGCACGTTGGGCTTCCGCTTGTTCAGGAACGCGTTCACCACCTCCAGCAGCTGGTACTTGTTGATCGGACAGCCGCGGAGCTCAAAATCCACATGCACGTAGGAACCCACAGGCATCGACCGGTCAAGCGTGGAGATGAACTCGGGCGAGGCATAGACCAGGCGCGTGAAATCCTTCACGTCCTTCCAGTTCCGCAGCGCCTGGATTCCCCCCGCCGTGGCGCATGCGCCGATCGTGATCAGCACCCGGCACATTTTGCGGATCTCCCGGATCCGCTCCACATCGTGCGGCGTAGTAATACTCCCCTCCACCAGCCCGATTTCATACGGCCCTTTCACGACCCGCCGGCTGGCCTCGGGAAAATTCGCGATGTCAACGGCGGCCGCAACGGCAAGCAATTCGTTTTCGGCATCGAGCAGCGAGAGCTGGCACCCGTCGCACGAAGCGAACTTGAACACGGCAATCTTCGGTCTCTTGGCTGGCATCTCAGAGCTCCTTCCTGTCGAGCAACGGACGCACGCGCGGGAGCGGATACACCGGTCCCTCTTTGCAGATGAACGTGGGCCCCAACTGGCAGTGCCCGCAGAAGCCCACCGCGCACTTCATGTTCCGCTCCATGGAAAGATAGATCTGCGCCTGCGGAACGCCGCGGCGCTCCAGCTCGTCAACCGTGTATTTCATCATGATTTCGGGACCGCACACATACGCAATCGTCGCGCGCGCATCCAGCTTGATGTACTGGAAGAGNNACTCATTGGCCCATTTTTCCAGCTCGACCCGGTAGAGCAGGTCGAGAGGGCTGCGCCCGCCGTACAGAAGGATGACCCTTCCGAACGCATCCCTGTTTTTCAGGATCGTATAGAGGATGGGACGCAGCGGCGCAAGGCCGATGCCCCCGGATGCGATGCACACGTCCTTCCCGCGCGCGGCATCGATCGGCCAGACCGAACCGAACGGCCCGCGTATGCCGATCATGTCACCCCGCTTCTTCTGGGCAAGCATGGTGGTCACCAGTCCGACACGGTGGATGGTGTGGTCCAGCGTGTTCGTGCGGCCGGGATCGGAGCTGATCGAGATCGCCGCCTCGCCGGTGCCGTACACGTAGACCATGTTGAACTGGCCCGGGAGGAAATGGAAATCCTCCCCCATGGTGCTCATGTCAAGGGTGAGCGTGAAGGTATCGTCGTTTTCCCAGATGATCCGCCGCACCAGAACGGGATGCGTGATCATGGGATCGAATGCGGTTTCCTGCAGAGCGCTGGTCTTGCGTGTCATCTCGCCACTCCACTCTGCGGCATGCCGTAGACGTCCAGGAGCTGAAGCCTTGTGGCTTCGAGCCTGCGCTCCATGACCTGGGCAAGCCGCTTGAGCATCTCGTACCCGAAGTGCGGGTCTTTCTCGCATTTGTTCCGGAGGCATTCGCCGTCAAGTGCGATCGCCCGGGTGTCGAGCACAACCACGCCGCTGAAATGCCAGCGGTACGGCGAGATCAGCCAGGACCATCCCAGGATTTCGCCGGGACCCACCGTCTGGATGCGGAGTTCCCCTTTCCCGGTCACCTGCATCTGGAGGGCCACCCGGCCGGAACGCACAAGGTAAAACTTGTTCGCCATCTGGCCTTCCTGGATGACCGTCGTGCCTTCGGTGAAGCGGACGTTCGACGCACACCCCACAAGTGTCTGCAGGTGCTCGTGGGACAGGCCGGCAAGAAACGGATGTTGCTGCAACAGATCGCTGAGATCTTCCTTTTCCATGGCATGACTCCTATCCGAGAGTTGGTGTCATACTTGTTCCGCGGATCGCGGCCGCTTCAACGGTGATGTCGATGCCCGCCGGGCACCAGGTGATGCACCGCCCGCACCCCACACATCCGAACTTGCCGAACTGCTCCACCCAGTTGCAGAGCTTGTGCGTCACCCACTGACGGTACCGCGTACGCGTCGACATGCGGATGTTCCCGCCCGCCACTTTCGTGAAGTCGGACGTGAAGCAGGTGTCCCACCTGCGCCACCGCTCGGCATGCTCGCCCGACAGGTCGGTTGAGTCTTCGACCGTGGAACAGAAGCAGGTCGGGCAGACCATCGTGCAGTTGGCGCATGCGAGGCAGCGCTTCGCTACGTCGTCCCACTGCGGGTGCTCATAATTGTCGTTCAAAATCTGCGGCAGATTCCGGGTGTCCAGAGTCCTCCCCGACTGCTGCGCTGCGGTGTCCCACAGGGACCGCACCTGAGCGATCTCCGCGTCCACGGCCGGCTGGTGCGGAACATCGCCCAGCAGCTCCTCTCCTTTCGGACTTCCGGTTTCGACGACGAAATGGTGCACGCCGTCGGCAATCACTTCTGTTAACGCAAGGTCGTAGCCGGTCTCCGCGTGCGGACCGGTGTTCATCGAGGCGCAAAAACATGTGCCGCCGACATGCACACAGTTGACGGCGACGATCAACGTGTTGTCACGGAGCCTGGAATAATGCGTGTCTGCGTAAGCCCCCGACCGGAACACGCGGTCCTGCAATGCAATGGCCTGCAGCTCGCACGATCTGACGCCAAGGAAGGCGTAATGGACGGGAGCGCCGTCCGCAGATGCGTCGATTTCAAACCCCTTTCCCGCCTTAGTCGCGGCAAACAGGCGCAGCCGCGAAGGAAAAAGGAACTTCTTCCAAGAATGTGGACCGACATTGAAGCCGAAATACGCGTCGTCGGACCTCCTGGCAATGCTGTAGTGTGAGGGATTCTGCACATCGGTCCATCCGCGGGGAAGTTCGTCCATCGATGAGATGGCATCAAACGTAATTGCCCCATCCCGTACAGTGGGAGCAACCACCGTGTAACCTCTGGCCTGGAGCGCCGCGATGAGAGCCTGCAAAGCACTGAGTTCAAGGATGAACATGCATGTGCCTCTGGCGATGGATGTAAAGAGGATTGGAGAGAGGAAGCACTTGCGCTGATGCAGAAGGTGTGCCATCCGGGAAACGCAGGTTAGCAGGCAAAAAAGGGGGATGGACTGTCACAGGTCCGACAGTTTTCGCACGGATGAGAAGCGGAAAGGAGAAAGCTTCTTACTTATGCAAAAGCAGAGAGATTGTTGAAATACGCAACAAAATCAAACCGTGGAGGAGGGGCAAAGACCGCTCACCGGGCAGAACTCGCACTTCGGCTTCCTCGCCTTGCAGGTCCGGCGTCCATGAAGTATCAGTATCGAACCCACGTCAATCCAGTCGTCCATCGGAAAGACCTCCATCAAATCCTCTTCGATCTTCTCCGGCGTCTTCTGCGAAGTGAAACCGAGAAGCCGGGAAAGCCGGTCGACATGCGTGTCGACGACGATGCCGGAGATGATGCCGAACGCTTGTCCGAGCACCACGTTCGCGGTCTTCCGCCCCACGCCGGGAAGCGTGATCAGCTCTTCGAGCGTCTGCGGCACGAGCCCTTTGAACCGTTCAACGATCCCCCGTGAGCAGCCCTGGATATTCTTGGCCTTCATCCGGAAGAACCCGGTCGACTTGATTTCCGCTTCCAGCTCATGCAGCTCCGCGTCGGCAAATGCGCGGGCCGTCGGATAGCGCGCAAAAAGGCCGGGCGTCACGATGTTCACCCGCTCATCCGTGCACTGGGCGGAGAGGATCGTCGCAATCAAAAGCTGAAACGGGTCGGCGTGTCTCAGCGCTGTCGACGCCGCGGGAAATTGTTTCCGGAGGATCCGCAGAACTTTCCGGGCGCGCACACGCAATGCTTCGGGAGTCTCTTTACGGGATGTCATGTTGCCTGCAGTTTGGGAAAGTGAAGTGCGGCCGGCTTGTATTTCGGGTCCGGCATAAGAAGGCGCTCGATCACTTCGCCGTTGATGATCGTCCGCTCGACGATCTCCGGGATATCTTCCTTCTTCACGCCGCCGTACCAGATCCCTTCCGGATATATGACCATCGAGATGCCGTAGGCGCAGGCATCCAGGCAACCGGCATTGTTCGCCCGGACGGCATCCTTGATGCCCCGGGCGTTCAGCGCGGCTTTAAGTGTGTCGCGCACCTCCGCGGAACCCTTCTCCAGGCAGCATCCCTTGGGATGTCCCTTGGGCCTCTCGTTGATGCAGACAAAGATGTGTCGTTGGTATCTACTCATGGCCCCAGTATGTTGTCGTGACTGTGATATCCCCCTGAACCCGGGCAAGGCATGCCGCCCGCTCGTTCTGCAGAAACTCCTTCTCCTTCATCAGCCGTTCTTCCAGCGGTCCGGGGGGCGCGAGATGCTCACGCCCTTCCAGCACGGTCACCCTGCACCAGCCGCAGATGCCGTCACCGCTGCACGACTGCCCTACAGGCACGTCGCACTGGTTGGCGGCGGCCAGGATGGTCGCTCCGGCACGGATGACCTTTTCTTTTCCGAGCGGAACGAAGCGTACGCAGGGCACGGCCGCGCCTCAGCGCACCACGGGGGTGAACAGCACCCCGCCCAGAACGGCGGATGCCTCGATACGCAAGCGGGACAATGAACCGGTGTATCCTTCCGAGGTCCATTCGGCGGCGGGCAGAATCCCATTCCGCTTCTGGCCGTTCACCGTAACCGAACCGAGCACCGCGTCGGCACTGACCTTCACCTGGAATCCCGCCGGAACGAGGACCATAACCTCACCGAATACCGTCTCCACGGCAAGAGCCTGATCCCCCGTCGCGAGCGCGGAGCCGGTAAGATCCACGGTGACGTTCCCGAATACCGTGGACACCTTGCCGCCCGAGAACGCACTTGACCTGATATTGATGTTGATGTTGCCGAAGACGTTCGACTCGGCAACCCTGTCGGCGGTGCTGGTGGCGTGCACGTCGCCGGCAATCTCGATGGTCTCAAGCCTGCCAGCAGCCCGCGACCCCGAGTGACGGAACAGGATCCAGCCCCCCATGAAGACGAGCAGGAGCGGCCAGTACGTCCTGAACACCTCGTTGAAATCCACCGCACCGAACCGGTCCAGAAGCATCAAGAGCCCGATAATGATCAGAACCGTTCCTACCCATGTGCGTCCCGAATGTTTCATGGCGTCATGATCTCCTTGTGGATGCAAACAGAGCGAGCACCTCATCGACGGAACCGGTATTCACCACGTCGGCTTTCCGGAGCCACCCCTTGCGGGCGATGCCGACCCCGTACGTCACGTCGTGAAGTCCGTCGATACTGTGTGCATCCGGATTTACGGCAATATGAACGCCTTTGTTGCGTGCATAGCGGCAGAGGCGCCAATCGAGGTCGAGGCGCATCGGATGCGCGTTGATTTCGATGACCTTGCCGTGGTCGGCCGCGGCATCGATCACGCGCTCCATGTTCACCGGATACGGTTCCCGTGCCAGAAGGAGCCGCCCCGTGGGATGCCCGAGCATGGTCGCATACTTGTTCTTCAGCCCTTTGATGATCCTGCGGGTCATCGCCTCTTCCGTCATCGCGAAGCTGCTGTGAATCGAGACCACCACATAATCGAAAAGCGCCAAAACCTTGTCGGGGTAGTCCAGTGTCCCGTCCGGCAGGATGTCGCATTCCGTTCCCTTCAAGATACGGAAATCCGGGTTCCGTTCGTTCAGCGCGTCGATCTCCTTGATCTGCTCCTTGACCTTGTCGACGCTGAGCCCGCCTGCGTACGCCGCCACTTTGCTGTGATCGGCGATCCCCAGATAGATCCATCCCATCTTCCGCGCGGCGTCCGCCATTTGCGCGACAGTGTTGACCCCGTCGCTGTAGGTGGAATGGCAGTGGAAGGTCCCCTTGATGTCCTTTTCCGTGACCAGCACGGGCAGCTGTCCCGTTTCCGCCGCCTCGAACTCGCCGTTGTTCTCCCGAAGCTCAGGCGGCACGTACGAAAGTCCGAGAGCCTTATAAATGTCCTCTTCGTTCTTGACCGCGGGGATTTTGGGAGTGGCGCGTCCCGCCGGTGAATCCTCGAGCCTGGAGAACGCGTACTCGTTCAAGCTCCATCCGCGGCGCCGGGCACGGGAGCGCATTTCCACATTATGCTCTTTGCTTCCCGTGAAATAATTCAGTGCGAAGGGGAATTCCTCATCCTTGACAATGCGCAGGTCGCAGTGGATTCCCTGCTTCAGCACGACGCTCGACTTTGTTTCGCCGCTTCCGGTGACCGATTGCACGTCGGGGTGTGTGGTAAACAGCTCCATGATCCTCGTCCTGTCACGGTCCTTGGCGCTGAGCAGCAGGTCCACGTCCCCCACAACTTCCTTGTGCCTGCGGAGGCTGCCGGCGATTTCCGAGCGGATCACCCCCTTGTCCTTCCGCAGCGCCGTGAGGAGCACTTCTGCCGCTTTTTCCGCAGCCGGATAAAGCGACTTGTCGCCGCGGCTCCGGAATGCCTGGATCCCCTTCAGGATGTTCTCCTCGGTTTTCGCGCCGAACCCCTCCAACGAGGCAAGCCGTCCGGCACGCGCCGCCGCTTCGAGCTCGTCGAGGCTCACGATGCGCAGCTTCTCGTAAAATAACTTGACCTTTTTGGGTCCGAGTCCCTGGATCTTCAGCATCTGCAAAACACCCTCGGGAACGCTCTTGCGGAGCTCCTCGTATTCGGGGGACGTCCCGGTGTTGACCAGCTCGGTGATGATCTTGGCAATGCTTTCGCCGATCCCCTTCACCTGCCGCAGGGTTCCTTCGGCCACGGCATCGCCGATATCCCCGCCCAATCCTTCGATTGCCCGGGATGCATTATGAAATGCCCGCGACTTGAACGGGTTCGCCCCCTGAAGATCGAGCAGCGTGCCCATCTCTTCAAGGATGTCGGAGATCTCTTTCTTGTTCATGTGGCTCTGCAGGCGTTGATGAAATCACGGAGCACCGCGCTCCCCCTGCGCAAGGTTCGCTCCTGCGTGGCAAAATCGACATGATACAATCCGAATCTTTTTGTGAAGCCGTGTGCCCATTCAAAATTGTCCAGCAGCGACCAGCAGAAATATCCCCGCACGTCGATTCCCTTACGCCTGGCACCGGCAAGTGCGCGGAGATGATCCAGGAAGAAGGGCGCCCTCTTGTGATCGCTATCATCCGCGATGCCGTTCTCCGTGACGTACAGCGGTTTCGCGGTCACGCCGGCCGCCATCTCCAGCACCTCCCCCAGGCCTTCCGGATAGATCTCCCACCCCATATCGGTCGTCTTCTCTGGCGGCGCCGTGTGTACGGAGCGTACCCTGGTCCGGTCGTGCCACAAGAATTGCAGATGAAAACGGGTGTAGTAGTTCAGTCCGATGAAATCAAAGGCATCCGCCGGCATGGAACGCAACCGCGTGCGGAGCATAAACGGAAAATGAAAGTCCCACTCCCCCGTCGTCAGATACCGGAAAAATTCATCGTTCAGATTCCGCTGCGCAAGCCGGGCCGCGATGATATCCATCGGATGGCCGCGGCGATACGGGGCAAAGACAAACACATTTGTTGCAATACCGATCTGCGGTGCCGGGTTCACCTCTTTGCACGCCTGGTACATGCGCGTGTGGGCGTGCAACATGTTGCCCAAAACAAGCCCGGCCTTCCGCAGATCATGCTCGGCCGGCGGGAACTCCCCGGTGACGTATCCGTTCACAGCGTAGACCGAGGGCTCATTGATCGTACACCAATAACACACGCGATCTGCCAGACGTTCGTAGACCTTCCGGGCGAACCGGGCCAGAATTTCCGGCGATCCGGGCTGCGCAAAGCCACCCTGCTCGGAAAACCAGAGCGGATCGGTGAAATGATGCAGCGTGATCATCGGCGTGATGCCGGCGGTAAGCAGGGCATCCACAACGCGCTCATAGTGCGACAGGGCTGCTTCGTCGAACGCGCCCTGCCGCGGCTCGATCTTGCTCCACTCCACGGAGAAGCGGTAGGCGTTCATGCCCAGGCCGGCGAGCAGGCCGATGTCTTCCGGATACCTGTACCAGTGCCTGCAGGCGTCACCGGCCACCTGTCCGCCGGCAATTCGCGGCCGCCCCTCCGCATCGCGTGCCGATTCAAAAGCCGACCAGTTGCTGTTGGTGCACCCTCCCTCCACCTGGTGCGACGACGTTGCCGCACCCCAGAGGAACCCGGTTGGAAACGGCGCATTCAGTCCGCCGGAGTTTCCGTTGTGCATCATCTGCGGGGGCGGGTCCTGACGGTCCTGTTCAGAAATACTTCATCTCGTGGGCTTTCCGCTCAAGCCCCTCGCGGAATTCCGGGGCTGCAATATCGATGAGAGAACGGACACGCTGTCGTATGGTTTTCGCGTACAGCGACGCCGCGCCGAACTCGGTCACGACATACCGCACGTGGTTCCGGGAGGTGATCACCCCGCCACCCGCCTGGATCACAGAAACGATCTTGCTGACCTTCTCACCTTTGACCATCGCCGTGGAGGGGAGCGCAATGATCGGAATCCCTCCGGGGCTCCGGGAAGCTCCGTAAATGAAATCCACCTGGCCGCCGACGCCGCTGTAGAACCGGGGACCGATGCTGTCCGAACAGACCTGCCCCGTGATATCCACTTCGATCGCCGAATTAATGGCAACCATTTTCGAATTCTGCATGACGATGAACGGATCGTTCACATACTCGGTCGGATGCATCTCGACGATCGGGTTATCGTGCACGAAGTTGTAGAGGCGTTTGGTGCCCAGCAGGAACCCTGCCACGATCTTTCCGGGGTGAAGCGTCTTCATCTCGCCGTCCACCACGCCCCGTTCCACCAGATCGATCACGCCGTCAGAGAACATCTCGGTGTGCACGCCCAGGTGCTTGTGGTTGGTCAGCTCCCGCAGCACAGCGTCGGGGATGCCTCCGATGCCCATCTGCAGCGTCGCGCCGTCGGGAATCAACCCCGCGATATGCCGGGCAATGTCCTGCGCCAGCTGCGACGGGTCTCCCATCGGCGTCTCCGGCAGCTCATATTCGACAGGAACGATGAAGTTGAGCTTCGAGACATGGATAAACGCATCCCCCAGCGTGCGGGGCATGTTGGGGTTCACCTCGGCGATCACGACCCGCGCCGACTGCGCCGCGGCCTTCGTGACCCCCACCTCGACCCCGAGCGAACAAAACCCATGCTCGTCGGGAGGGCTGACGTGGATCAGCGCAACGTCCAGCGGCAGCGTGCGGTTCTTGAACAGGAGGGGAATTTCCGAAAGGAAACAGGGAGTGAAATCCGCGCGCCCTTCGTTGATGGCCGCCCGGACGTTGTCGCTGATGAACAGCGAGTTGACCCGGATGTGTCCCGCCATTGCAGGCGCGACATAGTCCGCGCTCCCTATGGTCAGCACCTGGACCACTTCCACGTCGGTCAGCGAGGTGGCAAGATTCACGAACGCCGACATCAGACGCTGCGGCACGGAACAGTTGCCGGTGAGGAATACCCGGTTGCCGGACCGGATGGATTGCACGGCCGCTTCGGCGGTGACTGTGCGCTCTTTAAAGGTTTCCATCCAGCTCATAAGGCAACCTCCTTCACGCCCAGATACGCAGCGAGGGCGGGGTTGACCACGTGACCCTTGTGCAGGGCGACGCCGCGCTTGAGTGCGGGAGACGTGGCCAGGGCCGCATCCAGCCCGCGCAATGCGATGTCCTGGATGAAGGGCCATGCCGCATTATTGAATGCATGCGTGGCCGTGCGTGCCACCACGGAGGTCATATTGGGCACGCAGTAATGAATCACGTGCTCCTCGATAAACGTCGGATCCCGGTGCGTGGTGGGCCTGCTGGTTTCCACGCATCCCCCCTGGTCGATGGACGCATCGATGATGATTGAACGGGCCTTCATCCGCTTCACCATCTCCCGAGTGATCACCACGGGGGTACGCTGGCCGGGGACGAGCACGCCTCCGATCAGGACGTCGGCGAACCGCGTGACCTTCCCGAGGTTGAACGCATGCGAGACCATCGTGACCAGCCGCCCGCTCATCCCCTGCATCTCGTCCAGCACCTGAAGCCGGCCCAGATCCTTGTCGAGCACGTACACGTTGGCGCCGGCACGGAGGAATGCGCCTGCCGCTGCGCTGCCGAATGCGCCGGCACCCACGATGACAACTTCGGCCGGGGGAACGCCCGGCACGCCGCCGAGAAGAATGCCCTTGCCGCCGTGGTGATTCTGCATGAACGTGGCGGCGATCTGCGGCGTCATCCGCCCGGCAGCCTGGCTCAACGGATGCTGCACAGGCAGTGCGCCGTTCTCGGTCTGCACCAACTCGTACGCAATCGTGGTGATCCCCTTCTTCAGGAGCGTGTCCACCTGTTCGCGCGGCGACACGGCAAGGTGAAGGAAGCCGAGGACAATGGCCCCGTCAAGAAGCATGTCCACTTCTTCGGCGGTGGGTCGCCCGACCTTCAGCACAAGCATGGCACGGCCGCATACCTCCTGTGCGGAATAGACGACCTTCCCTCCTGCATGTTCGTAATCCATGTCGGAAAATCCCGCACCCAGGCCCGCATCACGCTCGATGTAACATGTGTGTCCCATGGCTGACAAGAGTTGCACGCCTGCCGGCGTGAGGCCGACACGGAATTCGTCCGTCCGGTGTTCCCGGGGTACGCCGATATTCATTTCGCCTCCTGAACTGCTTCATTGTGCGCATGAGAACACGTGTCACCCTCGTTCATGGTACAAGCGAAGTGAAGGGGGACTAGTATTTACCGTACTTCTTTGCAGCTTCATACAGTGCGACGACATTCTCCACCGGCGAATTGTCCTGCAGCATGTGCGTCGGGGAGATGGCGAAGCCGCCCCCCGGCATCATGGTCTCCAGCGTGCGCCGCACCATCTCGCGCGTCTCCTCCGGTGTGCCGTGCGCAACGACCCCCGCCGTGGAGATGCAGCCGTGGAACGACATGCGGTCGCCAAAGGTGCGCTTGAGAATCTCCGGGGCCATGTTCAGCGCTTCCGGCTGCAAGGTGTCAACGATCGTGATGCCCATCTCCAGGAAGTCTTCGTATGCCCAGCTGCTGGAGCCGCAGGAATGCATCATCACCGGGATGCCGTAGGCCCGGGCAAGGTCCGCGAACTTCTGGTGCTGCGGACGGATGTACCGGCGGAACAGATCTTTGCTGATCAGCGGCGCCCGCTGCGTGCCCAGGTCTTCACCAAGCCAGAGTAGGTCGATCTCCCCCTTCGCAGCCTCCAGTGTCCGATCAAGCACGGCAAGCTGGATCTCGTTCTTCCTCTCCATGAACCGGAGACAGGCCGGTTCGCCGGTCATAAGATCCATCAACACCTGGTCCATGCTCCTGATCATCCCGGCGGTATTGATCATGTCGCCGGCGCCGGGATTGCCAACCATAAGGTAGTAGTGCCTGTACGTGCGGCACAGCTGCGGAATCGCGGCATAATCGTAGTCGTCAGGCGAAGGCATGGGCCAACGCTCCACGGTCTCCAGGCCGGCGTCCCGCAGGGGAAAATCGCAGAAATCCCAGTACCCTCCGTTAGCGTGCTCCACCCACCGGGTGTGGATTCCCCAAATGTCGATCCTCCGGTCGGGCACGGGGAGGTGAAGTTCGGGACCGGTGTAGGGTGGGATAATCTCAAAGAAATCCACCCCCAGCGCGCAGCGGAGGCCTTCATCATCGCCGGCAGCAAGACCGAAATGGGTTTTCAATCGCCGGTCAATCCCGGGGTTGGCATAGTAGTCAATGGGGACGCGGTCGGGGATTGCGTGGGCAAACGCATTACGGACCCGTTCTCGAGAGGTCATGGGATCGGAATGGGGGTTCGGATGGAAGTTGATGAATCGGTTAGGCAATCTACTCAAACGGCTAGCAACAAGCAACACGGCCAAAGACGGTGCCCTGAAGGGCGCCGCAGGCAGAGCACCGCTGGCAGAGGGCCGCTGGAAGCGATTCATGCGCGGAAATATTGCAGCTTGTATTGCATTTGGCTATCTTGGATTGTTTTACATCCCACCGACATCACCATGGAGCCCATCATGAAAGTGCTCATCACTGACGGCATCTCACCTGAAGGTTCAAAAATCCTTAATGAGGCGGAGTTTGAAGTTGTGCAGCAGAAGCTTACACCCGAGGAACTGCTCGCCCGCATCGGCGACTTCGATGCGATTCTGGTTCGCTCGGCCACGAAGGTCACCAGGGAAGTTATCGAAGCCGGCAAGAAGCTCCGCGTCATCGCACGCGGCGGCGTGGGACTGGACAACATCGACGCCGTGGCAGCGGCGGCCAAGGGGATCGCCGTGCTGAACACCCCCGGCGCGTCGGCCGTGTCGGTCGCCGAGCTGACCCTCGGACACATGCTCGCCGTATCGCGCTTCCTGCACATCAGCACCATGGAAATGCGTGCGGGCAAGTGGCCCAAGAAAGAATACGGCTCGGGCATCGAGCTCTTCAAGAAGACCCTCGGCATCATGGGCCTGGGCAACATCGGGAAGGAAGTCGCACGCCGCGCCCTCGGCTTCGGCATGCATGTGCTCGCCTATGACCCGCCGTTCACCCCCATGGACTTCATCGTCGAGATCACGACGAAGGAACATCTCCTCCGGCAGTCGGATTTCATCACGCTGCACCTGCCGTTCGACAAGAAGGCGGGACCGATTATCGGAGAGAAGGAATTCGAGATGATGAAGAAGGGGGTGGTCCTGATCAACTGCGCCCGCGGAGGCGTGGTGGATCAAAAAGCGCTCCTCGCGGCGCTGAATAGCGGCAAGGTCGGCGGGGCCGGACTGGACGTGTTCGAACACGAACCGCCCACGGCCGATGAGGCCGCGCTGATCAACCATCCCCGCGTGAGTGTTTCGCCGCATATCGGCGGCCAGACAATCGAAGCCCAGGACCGCGTCGGCACGGAAATCGCCATCAAGGTGGTGAAAGCNNGGGCGGGTCGTCCTACCAGGCGCCGCCGCCGGACTCTTCCGAAGAAGTATGCGAAGATGGGCGGGAAGAAGGAGGAGGAGGAGCAGGCGCACGCGCGCCGTCCGTCGGATTCCAGACGTACTTTCCATCCGGCCCGATGTACCCATGCTTCTTCCCCAGCGCAACCCGCCCAAGTCCGTCGAAAAAATCCTCGGCAGCATCGAATTGCGGAATGATGGCCAGCTTGCCGGATTGGTCGATGTACCCGTACTTGCCACCAACCTGGACCGCCGCGAGATCCTCGGAGAATATCCCCGCCTGCTCAAACTGCGGTGTTACGTCCATCTTGCCATCCGGGGCAACGTAGCCCCACTTTCCCGAAACAAGCACCGCGGCGCGCCCTTGCACAAAAGGAAACGCCTGGTCGAATTGCGGCTGAATCACCAGAGCCCCCTTCGTGTCGATGAATCCCCACTTGCCGCTGATGTGCACCGCCGCAAGGTTTTCCGAAAAAGGAAGCACCAGGTCGTACTGCGGGACGATCACCGACTTCCCGGTGTTGTCCACAAAGCCCCACTTGCCTTCGGTGCGGACCGCTGCAAGCCCGCCGGAGAAATCAAAGGCGTTTTCATACTGCATGTTGATGACCATCTTCCCATCGGGATTGATGAACCCCCATCTGCTCGCGGCACAGACCCGGGCAAGACCGCCGGCAAAATCCCCGGCAATATCGTATTGCGGATTCACCGAGACCTTGCCGCCCGGCTCGATGTAGCCCCACTGCGTCCCGATCTTCACCGCTGCCAGATCGTTCGCAAAGCTCGAAGCGTGGTCGAACTGGGGGTTGATCTGCATCTTTCCGGTCTTGTCCACGTAGCCGTATTTGTTTCCCACCCGCACGAGCGCCAGACCGCTGCAGTAGGCCGCAGCCTCATCAAACTGCGGCGCAGTGACAAGAACACCTTTGTCGTCGCAAAAACCCCACTTGCCCTCCTGCTCAATCGGATACAGGCCGCATTTGTCACGCGACGTCCGGGCTTCCTTGTTGCAGGACAGGAAGGCCAGCGCAGCAACGAGAAGGAAGAGTGCTTTCCGTATCATGCTCACATCCTGTTCGACATTATTGATGGAATAGATGCTTGAGAAACGCCGACTTCTTGACGGTGTGATGACTCTGCCCGCCCTCATGCTGGTTGTACTCGTATACCTCGATCGACTTCTCACCGGCGAAATGGTTGTACGCCGCAAAGACCGTGCGGGGCGGACAGATGTCGTCCATGAGTCCCGCGGAAAACAGGGCCGGACATTTCGCCCGCGCAGCAAAGTTCACCCCGTCAAAATACGACAGGGTGGAAAATACCGTGTCAATCTTATCCCGGTGGATCCTGCAGAACCGCGTAATCTCCTGATATGGATCCCTGTCTGTCAGCTCCGTGGCAACACGGTAATGACAGAGATACGGCACATCCGGCAGGGCCAACAACAGCTCCGGCATCAGTCCGGCAACGGCAAGAGTCACCCCACCCCCCTGACTTACGCCCGTAGCAGCCACGCGCTGCGGATCGACCGAAGGATGAAGACGGGCAGTTTCCACCGCCCGCACGGCATCCGTGATCAGACGCCGGTAATAATAGGTTGAGGGTGCAAGCACGCCGCGCGTCATGAACCCGGGCGTCTGCGGGTTGCCGGCGAGATCTTCGATATCCGCCGTGTCCCCTTTCAGCCAGATACTCCCCTGTCCCCGTGTGTCCATGATAAGATGCGCATATCCGTAGGCGCTCCATGTGAGCCAGTCAATCGGAAAGCCCCTTCCACCGCCGTAGCCGATGAACTCCACGACACAGGGCACGCGCGCTGTGATCCGCGCCGGCACCAGCAGCCACGCCTTGATGGTCTGGCCGGCATAACCCTGGAACGCAACATCGAACACATCGACGGTCGCCAACCCGGATGGGTACGGAATGAATGCCGGCGACAGGGGCACCGCGCGCGCCTGCGCGAGAGTGTCGCGCCAGAAGAGATCGAAATCGGCCGGTTCTGTCCGTGCAGGGACATAATTCCGTAATTGCGGCAGCGGCAGATCGAGAAACATGATGAGGTTCCTGGTGTGATGGCCGTGGTGCCCCGCGAACGGCCCGGATGAATATACAACATAATTCAACCATCTTCAAAACTGGTGGCATTATTCATCATGCTTGTGTACTTTCGTTCTACTCTTTCCTGTAACCTCGCGCGCAGAACACACATGAACCGATGCTTGCTCGTGGCCACCCTGGCATTCATGATCCATGCCGCCCCACTCTACGGACGCACCGACACGCTCCATGTCTCGCCTGATGGCAATGACAGCTGGAGCGGCCGCCTGTCAACACCTGCCGCCGCCAAAACCGACGGCCCCCTGCGCACGCTCGAAGGTGCACGTGACGCGGCACGCAACGTCTCGCGCGCAGAATCCGCGGGCCTGGATGAAATCCTCATCCTCGTCCACGACGGCACGTACCGGATGAAAAAAACGCTGCACATCACGCAGCCGGACGTCCCCTCTCCGGGGCGTATGGTCTGGAAGGCGTACCCCGGAACCTCACCCCGCATCACGGGCTCCGTGCCGGTGACCGGCTTCGCGCCGCCAACCCGGCCGGAGGTGCTCCGCCGGCTTGCCCCGGCCGCCCGCGCATCTGTGCTCTGCGCCGACATCCGCTCACAGGGCGTGACCGATTTTGGCTCGATCGAACCGCGCGGAAACCCCGGCCTGGAGTTCTTCTACAACGGGAAACGGATGGATCTGGCCCGCTACCCCAACGAAGGTTGGCTTACAATCGCCGATGTGCCCCAATCGGGCGACACGATGTACAACAAGGGGCTGGAACGGGAAAAGCGCTTCGACGGAGTCCCTGTGGGACGCCACTACGGCCGCATTACCTACTCCGGAGACCGGCCCGGAACATGGGCCCCTGCAAAAGACATCATCGTCCATGGCTACTGGACCTGGGATTGGAGCGATACGTATCAGAAGGTGCAGTCCATCAACGCGCCAAAACACGAGCTGACGATCGCCCAACCGCATCACAACTACGGCTACACGAAGAACCAGCGGTTCAGGTTCCTCAACGTGCTGGAAGAACTGGATATGCCGGGAGAGTGGTACCTCGACCGGGAAGGGGGCATCCTTTATTTCATCCCTCCCCAACCGCTCCAGGGATCCACGGCGGAAGTCTCCATTCTGGAAGAACCCCTCGTCGCATTGGACGAATGCGCCGGGGTCACCTTTGAAGGATTCCGGTTCGATTGCACACGGGGTTCGGCAGTGATCATGAACGGCGGTTCGCACAACACGGTGGCCCGGTGCACCTTCCGGAACGGCGGAAGCGATGCCGTCGTGCTCAAAGGCGGAGTGGAACATACGGTCAACAGTTGTGAAATCTCCGACATGGCCCGGGGCGCCATCTTCGCCACCGGAGGAGATAGGCGGACACTGACGCCGTCCCATCATCTCATCACGAACACGCATATCCACCACTATGGAGCGTGGCTGCGCACAGGCGCGTATGCGGCGATCCTCGAAGGCGTCGGCCAGCGGCTGGTCCACTGTTCGATCCACGACGCACCCTTCGAAGCGATCGGTCTGAGGGGGAACGATCACGTGATGGAATACAACGAGATCTACGGCACCATGAAGGAATCGGGCGACGCAGGCGCGATGCACACCGGCAGAGACTGGACGTGGCGCGGAAATGTCATCCGCTATAATTATTTCCACGATCTCAAGGGTCCGGGGTTGCACGGCGTGATGGGCGTATATCTCGACGACTGGGCCAGCGGCTTCACGGTGTTCGGCAACGTGTTCTACCGGGCCGGCCGCGCAACCATGGTGGGAGGCGGACGCGACAACGTGGTGCAAAACAATGTCTACGTCGAATGCAGCCCCTCGCTCCACCTGGATGCCCGCGGAAAAGGATGGGCGTCGTACTACTTCGACACGTCCACTACGTACCTGTTCGACCGCTTCCGCGAAGTGCACGGGGGCGAACCGCCATACACCACACGGTACCCCGAGCTCGCACTCCTGCCCGGCCCGACACCGGACCTCCCCGTCAACAACCGTATCATCAATAACCTCTCCTATGGCGGCCGCTGGCTGGATATCTACGACTTTCAGACCTTCAACCTGAATATCCTTACGCTCCGTCAGAATGTTTCGGCCGATACCGTCATCCTCCGGCGCTGGAAGCCCGGCCAGAAGGGATGGGACCCCTACTACCTGAACATCGATCTGGTGGAAGGATATGACGCGCTCCGCCGGGGCGACCCCGTGCTCGACACGGTTCTGCCGGGCAATACGTTCACGAAGGAGAAGCCCTTCCTGTTCGATCCGGAACACCGCAAGATCGTGGTCCCGCCCGATTCTCCCGTCTGGAAGACCGGCTTTGAGGAAATACCGTTCGCAGAAATGGGTCTGCTCCACAACTGAGATTGGATCATGGATACTCCCCCAAACCGACCGCACCCGCTCAGATTCTGGATTCTCTGGGGATGGGACGGCCTGATTACACTTGTGATTCTGTATTTCTTTTTCATCGGCGTCATCGACAGATCCGTCTCATCGTTTAATATCGCCTTGTGGCTCGCGATACTCTCTGTTCTGGGAGCGGTCATGGGGGGGAGCCTCTGGCTTCGCGCATCGGGGCAGCGCAAACTTGCAGCCGTCCTCCTCTGGCTCCTGGCCGCACCGGGCATCCTGTTCTGCCTCTTCTTTCTCATCCTGCTGATCTCCAATCCGCGATGGAATTAGTGCGCGTTCGTCCAACCGAGCCCCTCCGGGGGGAGAGAGTCCCCTCGGGACGAAGGAGTCCCTTCGAGACAATCATGGGAGAGAGCCCTGAGTGATCAGTGACTTCGTTGGAACGGGATTGAACGCAGACCGGCGCATGCCAGCCCCCTATCAACACACACAAAACCGGAAGAACCACGTGCGCAACATGTGTCTCACGCTTGTCGTCCTTGCCGCGCTCATCCTGCCGGCCAGGGCAACCGCCCAGTCCGAATATGCCGACATCGACAGGCACTCTGCCACTGCGCCCGCATCGGCGACGCGGTCCGTCGCAACTCTTTCGGCCTACCTCACGCGGCCGTATGCGCGGGATGACGAGAAAGCGCGTGCCATCTTCTGCTGGATCGCGCACAACATTGCGTACGATGTCGACGGGTTTTTCTCCGGCGCCGCCTCATCAACGTCATCGGGCGACGTGCTCCAATCCCGTTCCTCCGTCTGCGCCGGGTATTCATCACTCTTCGAATCCCTCGCGCGCGAAGCCGGACTCACAGCCGTGACGATCAACGGCTACGCCAAGGGGTTCTCGTATCAACCGGGAGACCCGGTGACCGGGGAATCCAATCACGCCTGGAATGCGGTGAAGATCAGGGGCACATGGAAGCTGGTAGACTGTACCTGGGGTGCCGGGTCGATCGACAACAACCACAGCTTCGTCAGGAACTATGAACCGTATTACTTCTTCACCGATCCGCGTGAGTTTGCATACCGTCACCTGCCGGATGACCCGAAGTGGCAGCTCCTTCCCCGGCCTCTCTCCCGGAGCGAGTTTCAAAATCTCCCGTTCGTGTTTCCGGTCTTCTTCCAGTGCGGGATCACAGGCGACGGTCAGCCGGGCCCTGTGATCGAAACCAACGGTGAAGCCCGCATCGACTTTTCCCTCCCGTCTGAAGTGAGCTGCATGGCGGACCTGGAGCGGAACGGGGTGAAGCTCGACGGCGCCGTTTTCACGCAACGGTCGGATAACGGCGTCCGGCTGCGTGTCGTTCCACCATCAGGCGGAAGTTTCTTTCTCAACCTCTATGCGAAACGGGAGGACGGCACGGACTACTTCCCCATTGCCGCGAGATACAAGATTGTGGCTCATGGGGGCAGACCGGACAACGCATTCCCCCGCACGTATGCGCCGTTCATGGCGAAGGGGGTTCAGCTGCAGTCCCCAACAACGCTGGAGCTCCCGTCCGGCACCGCGCAGGAATTCCGCCTCACCGTGCCCGGCGCCGAGCAGGTGGCGGTGGTCTATGCAGATGAGTGGGACTTCCTGAAGAAACAAGGGGATCAGTTCGGCGGCCAGGTGGAAATCGGACCGGGCGATATATCCGTCTTCGCCCGTTTTCCAGGTGACAAGGAGTTTCAGGCCCTCCTGGAATACAAAGGGACCGGTTCGGTCAAACGTGCCCCCGCACCGGTCAAGTTCCGCGACTACATGTCCTCCGGCGCCGAGCTTCTCTCCTNNAAGGAGCTTGCAGCGCAGTCACATCAGATCTTCCGGCTCAAACTCCCGGGAGCAAGGAAAGCGGCGGTAGTATGCGGCGACGACTGGCAATTCCTGAATCAAAATGGGGAGTTCTTTGAAGGCTCAATCCTGATCGGCAGGGGGCAGGTGACCGTGATGGCAGCATATGGCAACACCACGGATTTTGTGGGGCTGCTGGAGTACCTGGGGAACTGAACAGCGGTGGGACTCAATGAAGACGGAATCGTTTACGTGCTGCGCTTAGCATGATCCGCTCTGAGATATTCCCCTGCTGCGTCTGAAGCCACCCTTCGCAGACCATCACCACTTGAGGGGGATGGCCACTCCCAAGTGACTGTTACACGGGGCCTGTCCATACAAATTCAAAAATTAGTACTTGACAACGCAATCTAACGCTGTTATATTGCATCTAACAATGATAGGCGCTTTTCATGACCCATATGACAAAGCAAGAGCGCAAGGAACGGACCTGGAAGGAAATCCGCGAAAGCATGCTGGACGCAGCCCTGTCGATTGCAGCACGAGAAGGCTGGAAAGGCGTTACCATCCGGAAGATTGCGGATGACATTGGGTATTCTCCCCCAATTGTGTATGAACACTTTAAGAACAAAGAAGCTCTGCTCGATACGCTCGTCGACCGTGGGTTCGAACTACTTAATGTGGAATTCAGGAAGGTCCGCTCCTTATATGCCGACCCCAAGGAGCTTCTCTACAATCTTTCACTCGTCTTTTGGGATTTCGCATATGGCAGGCCTGAGCTCTACCAGCTGATGTTTAGCTTGGAAAGGGTGGTCATGCATGAGAACGCGGAAGCTCATCTCCACATGATGCTTGACGTGATGACCGAACTGAACGGGAATGAACCGGGAGAAAAGGTGGAAGCGCTTCTTATGAACTGGGGATGCCTCATTCACGGAGCGATTGCATTGATGATGAAGCTCCCTCTTCCTCCAACGCTTCAACATATGCAGCCAAAGCAGCTCTTTGAAGGATTTGTGAAGAGATTTGTGATGACTCTCTGAAGAAGGATGACTCTGCGATATTTTTTTTGTCCACATAAATAACACCGTTAGATATATCTATTCATAATAAACACAGACATGACAAGACAGACGCTTGCAGTTGCAACCCTGCTTTTCTTAGGCACATCGTGGGCCCCAGCACAGCCCATGACGTTGAAGCAGTGCCTCGCATTTGCCCGGACCGAAAATTCGAACGTGAAAATTGCACGGATAGAATCAGCCATCAGCGGGAAGAAAGTGACCGAGCAGATCGGCAAGGGACTCCCGCAAGTCAGCGCAACGGGACAGTTGGAGAACAACCTCGACTTGGCGACCTCACTCATGCCGGGCGAACTGTTCGGAGCGCCGGGAACGTACATCCCGATAAAGACGGGTACCAAGTACGACGCGAATGCAACCGTGAGCCTCTCACAAAAACTGCTCGATGCTTCGTTCTGGGTCGGATTGAAAGCAGCCAAACTCTCCGATACACAATCGAACCTTTCGTTGCGGCAGGCGGACGAAAACACCTGCTACAACGTGTGCGTGGCGTATTTCCGCACGTTGGTGCTCCAGCGCAAGCGCGACAACCTGCAGACCATGCTCAATGCGTCGCGCACGACATTGGCCTCCACACTGTTGAAATTCAAGAACGGCATCGGCAAGGCGATCGACGTCGACAAAATCCGCGTCAGCTCCAACACCACGCAATCGCAGCTGCAGGAGATCGAGCTCAACTACACGTATACGCTCAACATGCTCAAGTATTGCATGGGTATGCCTATGGACAGTTCGATCGTCTTGACGGATACACTCGACAGCGCGGAAGAATTTACGCCGGCACGCGACACGACGCTGAACTTGAGTCCTATCCTCAACGCGCGCGTTGAATACCAGATGGAGAAGCTGAACCTCAGCATTCAGGAGGCCGACCGCAGCAACAACATCGCCGCGTTCTTCCCTACGATCTCACTCTTTGCGAACTACTCGTTCAAGGCAATGAGCCCGGCTTTCGACGTCTTCAAGTCGGGGACGGACTGGTACAAGAGCTCGGCAGTCGGACTCACGGTCTCACTTCCCATCTTCTCGGGCTTCCAGAAGATCTCGAAGGTGAGCCAGTCTGACCTCGGCATCAGGGAAGCAGAAGAAAGCATCCGGCTCAAAGAGCGGGCCATTCATCTGGAAGTCTCGAATGTCGAGATCCAGTACACTACGGCGATCAACAATATCCGGACGGAACGGGACAACCTCGCACTTGCCGAGCGCGTCTACCGCAACACCCAATTGGAGTATCAGCAGGGCAGTGGTTCTTCGCTGGAACTCATCCAGTCCGAAAGTGTCTTGCGCGAAACACAGAACAATTACTACACAACGCTGCTCGCATTGTACACGGCCCGGCTGGACCGCGAGAAAGCCCGTGGCACGCTCACGGAATTCATCAATCACATCCAATAAAAGATCATGAAAACGAAGACACTTGTGACACTGGCGTCGGTCACGGCCGTTGTTCTCGTCGGTGCAGCACGTCTCAAAGTCGTCTGGGATCGCAACACATCCCAAACCGATGCCTACACCACCAACGATGTTGCGGTCAACGTCTCCTCCGTTGCACGGACGATGGGAGCCCAATCGTTGACGCAAACCGGCACTGCCACCGCATGGAAAGAACTGGATGTGGCTTCCGAAGTGCAGGGTCGCATTGTGGCACTCCGGTGTACCCTCGGCCAGAAGGTGAAGGCAGGAACGGTTCTCGCCGAAGTCGAAGACACAATGAAGAAAGCCGCGTACGAATCCGCCAGGGCGGATGCCGAGCGGCTCCGCCGCGAGTTGGAACGGACTGAAAACCTTTTTAAGGGCGGTACGGCTTCCGAGCAGGAAACCGACAAGGCCCGCTCGACATACCTGACAGCCAAAGCCGCACTCGATCAGGCAGCAAAGCAGTATAACGACACAAGAATCACCACGTCCATCGGTGGTTCCGTCGTGGACAAGAAGGTTGAGGTGGGAACCTATGTGAATCAGGGAACGGTGATTGCATCTGTCGTCGACATTTCCCGACTGAAGGTGAAACTGAATCTCTCTGAGGCCACCGCCTATGCAGTGAACGTCGGCCAGCAAGCAACAATTCGGACCGACGTAAAGCCGGGCGCCATCTTCCAGGGACACATCACGTTCATCAGTCCGCGCGGCGATGACTCCCACAACTACGCCGCGGAAGTGGAAATGCAGAACACAGCACAGGATCCGATCAAGTCAGGGACATTCGTGACGATCGAGATCCCATCGGCGGCACAGGGCGCTGGCCTCTACATCCCCCGCCAGGCTCTGCAGGGAAGCATAAAGGATGCCAAAGTGTATGTCGTCAGCGATGGCAAGGCGCACCTTCGCCCCATCGTGATTGGCGGCAGCAGCACGGATCACCTTCAGGTCGTCTCCGGCCTTACCGAGAACGAACAGGTTGTCGTCAGCGGACAGGTGAACCTGACCGATGACAAGCCGGTCCATATCATGAATTCCAGGTAGATCATGCCCCATGACTATCACAGAACTTGCCATAAAACGATCGACCCTCGTCGTGGTGGTGTTCACGGCGCTGACGATGCTCGGCGTGTTGTGCTACACGAAACTCAACTACGAATTGATTCCGAAGATTGATGTTCCGGTGATCTCGATTTCGACCGAGTACTCCGGAGCTTCCGCATCAGAGGTGGAAAGTTCCATCACCGAGCAATTGGAAGACGCGCTCTCATCGCTCGAGAACGTCAAATATTCCAAATCGACCTCTCAGGAGGGGTCCTCCCAAATCACCATCGAATTGGTCGCGGGATCCAATGTCAGCACTGTTCTCCAGGAAGCCCAGCGGAAGGTTAATGGCGTGCTCTACAAGCTTCCGTCGGATGCCAAGACCCCGTCGCTCCAGAGCTTCTCGACGGAGGACATACCGGTAATCAAGATGGGCGTGACCGCCCGTATGGGCTCCACCACGTTGTACCAGCTGGTCAAGGATCAGATCAAGCCGGACCTGTCCAAGCTTCAGGGCGTGGGAATGGTATCGCTGGTCGGCGGAGACGAACGGCAGATCAAGATCAACGTGAATCGCGAGAAACTCGACGCATATCATGTGTCGATTGCGCAGATCTACAATGTCGTCTCCAGCGCGAATCAGCAGTTTGCGACGGGCAAAATCGAGGGAAGTCGCGGACAGTACACGATCCGGCTTTCCGGAAAATTCTCTTCGCTTGAGGACATCCGCACTGCAATTGTATCAAGGAACCAGGCCGGCGCACTTGTGCGCATTCGTGACATCGCTGAGGTTGCCGACGGCATCGCAGAGTACACCAGCTTGAACCACATCAACGGCGAGAGCTCGATCGGCATCCAGGTACAGAAGCAGTCAGACGCCAACTCTGTCGCAGTGTGTACATTGGTCAAAAAGGAGATCAGGAATCTGGAGGATCGGTATTCCGGCATCGACATGAAGTTCAACGTGGCCTCAGACAATTCCGTGTTCACGCTCGCTTCCGCCGAGTCGGTGCTGGAGGACCTGGGCATCGCCATCTGCCTTGTGGCGACGGTCATGTTCTTCTTCCTGCACAGCTACCGCAACTCCCTGATTGTACTGGTGTCCATCCCGACGTCGCTGATTTCAGTGTTCACCGGGATGTATATCTTCAACTTCTCACTGAACCTGATGACGCTGATGGGATTGTCGCTTGTCATCGGTATCCTGGTTGATGACTCGATTGTCGTCTTGGAGAATATCCACAGGCACCTCTTGCAGGGCAAAGACAGGGTCACAGCCGCCCTCGACGGACGTAATGAAATCGGTTTCACCGCCGCTGCCATTACCATGGTGGATGTCGTCGTGTTTGTGCCGATGGCACTCGTGAGCGGCATGATTGGCAACATCCTGCGTGAATTTGCATTGGTGGTGGTCTTCTCAACCCTTATGAGTTTGTTTGTCTCGTTCACGGTCACTCCGCTTCTGGCCTCCCGGTTCAGCAAGGTGGAGCATTTGACCCGTGGCACGCTGATGGGACGGATTGCCCTTAGCTTCGAGAGCTTATACAATGCATTGGTGGAGCGGTATGAAAAGATTCTCCTTTGGGGTTTGGATCGCCGGCGCACTGTCTATGTGATCGTTTCGGTGATGTTCTTCGCGTCGCTGTTTCTCGTCGGTTTCAACCTCGTCGGTTCCGAGTTCATGCCCAACAACGATCGCGGCGAATTCACCGTGAAGCTGGAAGGTGAGGCGCAGAATACCATTTACCAGACGGTCACCCTTACGCAAAAGGTGGAGAGGCTGTTGCTTTCGAAGCCCGAGGTCACCACGGTCTTTTCGAACATCGGCTACTCAAGTTCCGGTATGGTGTCAGGCGGCTCCGAACAGCACAAATCAGAGATCACCGTTCAGATTGTGGATAAAAAGAAGCGCAAGCCGACAGTGGAGCAGTACGCCGCGATGACCAAGAAGGAGATTCTCGATTCGATTCCCGGAGTGAAAGTCTCATCGGTGCCGGCGTCCATGTTTGGGTCCAGCGAGGCGCCTATCCAGATATTGCTGCGCGGGACGGACATGAACGAGCTCTATGCCGTTGCCGACAGCATCTCCGGCGCTATCAAAGGGATTCCCGGCGTGAACGACATCCGCCTGTCTGTTGAGCGGAGCAAGCCCGAGATGCGTGTGGAGTTAAATCGGGAAAAGATGGCGATGCTCGGCATTTCAGTGGCCGATGTGGGCAACGCCCTGCAGGTGGCGTTTGCCGGCAATACGCAGTTGAAGTATTCGGAGGGCGGCACGGACTATGACATCAACGTCAAACTGGATCAGTTCGACCGGTCCAGAGTTGAAGACATCAGCTCCATTGGGTTTGTGAACAGCAAAGGTGAGAATGTCCAGCTCCGGCAGTTCGCGTCCGTGTACCAGGCGCTGGGTCCCACCAAGCTCGAGCGGTACGACAGGATGTCGTGTTTAACCGTCACGTCCGAGGTATTTGGCAGACCGGTGGGGACGGTTGGTGAGGAGATCAAGGCGCTTCTGGCGCGCCGCATTAATTCGCGCACTGTAACTATCGAGTACAAGGGTTCCCTCGAGCGGCAGTCGGAGGCGTTCGGGAGTCTGTTCACTGCGTTGGCGGCGGCCATCCTGCTGGTCTATTTTGTGATGGTGTCGCTGTACAACTCGTACCTGTATCCGTTTGTTGTGTTGTTCTCCCTGCCGGTGGCCATCATCGGGGCACTGCTCGCGCTGGCGTTGTCGGGGCAGAACCTTTCGATTTACTCTCTCATAGGGATCATCATGCTGATGGGATTGGTGGCAAAGAACGCCATTCTTCTGGTTGACTTCACAAACAACCTGCGGCAGCGAGGGCACGGCGTCATGGATGCTCTTGTGGAAGCAGGGAAGGAGCGGTTGCGGCCCATTTTGATGACCACCATTGCCATGGTATTCGGCATGCTTCCATTGGCCACCGCAACGGGCATTTCATCGGAGAGCAAGAACGGTCTTGCTTGGGCGATCATAGGAGGGCTTCTGAGTTCGCTGATGCTGACGCTCGTCCTTGTTCCGGCTGTCTATGCCACGATGGAAAGTCTCAAGGGACGCCTTCGTGGGTGGGTGCAGGCCAGGAGGAGAACCAGAACTCTCCCGGCATCATCATCGGCCAACTAGTGCCATTCGAATGAATATCGCCTCAATACCTATAGTCGGCAACCGGAGGAGGCAACCTCGCGGTTGCGGAGTGTCAGATAGCGGTAGATACGTCGCCTGCGTTCAAGATGTGTGTGATCATCCGAGTTCGAGAGGCAGAACCTCTTCAGCGCGGTGAATTGCGATTCAATCAGGTTCAGCCAACTCGCGCAGCCCATTCATTGGAAGAGTCTGGAAAGAGTCCATGCTCAAGAAGATAGCGCCAGAGCTTTTCCACTGCCCGTTGGGTATCCGCCTGCCTGTCACACCGAAGGTCGGCGTAGATAAGATTCGAAGTCCAAGACACGGAATTGCATTGGAGGGGCATGGTTCTGAATAGTAGCAAGAGAATCAAAGAGGCGCTCGTCGAGGCCCGGCCAATCTGTGGCTCGTCGGCATTGTCACCTATGTGAGGTCAGCGTATACACTCCATGAAGTGGTTTTGAAAAAATGACAAGCCACCCATGTGGATTCTTCAAAATGTGACATCGCGCACGTTCCCGGAAGCCCTCCGCAGCTATATTGAAACAGCATCGAACAGCGCAATCTCCTCTCCGCGTGTCCATGTTCGGTCTACGGTCCAAAACTGACAGCCAAAAGCACTGCGCACCATGAACAATCACTACAGCCGAATCCTCGTCGCTCTCGCCGCCGTCATCGGATTCGTCTGTACGTTCCGGCCGGCCGATGCCCAGTCCGGCACGCGTGTGCAATATGCGGCTTCCATGAAGATGGACGAAAAAGGTGTTCCGCGCGCAATGTACAATCTCTCCGTGACGACATCACAGCGAACGCCGGAACTGGCCGCCAGGTCTTTTGTCATCGCGAACCAGCAGAAGCTTCAGATAAGCAACGCGGCGGCAGATCTTGCCGTCCAGAACGTGCTGACCGCGCCGGGAGGATCACACGTGCGCTTCACACAGAATTTTTGCGGGATACCGGTCTACGGAGCTGATGTCGTCGTAAGCCTGAACGCCGGCAACCAGGTCACCATGGTCGTGAACAACGCCCGCGCGGATGTCGAAGCCCCCACCACTCCGGCATTCGCAGCGGGCAAAGCTGTTGCCATCGCACAGAATTATCTTCAGGCGGGCGCACAGCCGACCGGCCAGGACGACGCCGCCGCATTGGTGATCTTCGCCGATGCACAGGGAGCCTATCACCTGGCATATCGCGTGACGATGACACGGGAACACCCCGCCGGCGATTGGGAAATCCTCGTGGATGCGCAATCGGGAACGGTGCTGCAATCGCGTGATATGTTCGTCAACTACGATGAAGGCCAGCGCGTCAACGGACATGGCTATGTGTATCTCACCGATCCGTTGAGCGCCGCCCACCAGAAATACGGCGCCCCCGGGTTCATCGACGACAACGACAGGGATACCGATTCGCTCGACGCGTACCGTTCGCTGGTCACATTGGATTCCATCACGTTCTCCGGCGGTGTCTTCTCCCTGCGCGGTCCCTGCTGCACCATCACCGATATCGAGAGCCCGGTGGACTCACTCTTCGTTTCCGACTCGCCCGACGGATTCAAGTTCAACCGGAGCCAGCAGGGGTTCGAAGCCGTGAACGCCTACTATCACGTGTCGCAGGCCTACAAACGGCTCCGTGAGCTGGGCTTCTCGTCGTCACGCCTGGAAAAGATCCGGATCGATCCTCACGGGTTCCAGGGACAGGACAATTCCCACTACAGCCCGGTCGGCAACTGGATCTCCTTCGGCACAGGCGGCGTGGACGATGCGGAAGACGCAGATGTGATCTGGCACGAATACGGCCACGCGATCCAGTATTCCTTCTCACCCTCCTGGGGCGGCGGCGAATCGGCTATTCTTGGTGAAGGGTATTCCGATTACTGGGCAGCATCCCACTCCCGCTCCCTGAATCAGTGGTCCCCCGCTGATGAGCAATATGCATGGGTGTACAAATGGGACGGCCATAACGAGTTCTGGGCTGGACGGGTCGTGAACGATGCGCACACGTATCCCTTTGAGAGCGCCTCACCGCACATCAGCGGACAGGTGTGGTCTTCGGCACTGATGGGAATTCACAGCGAACTCGGAAGGGATGTCACCGACCGGCTCGTGCTCAAAAGCCTGTTCTATCTGGGCTACGGCGCAACGGGCGTGGATGCGGCCTTTGCCATCATCCAAGCGGACCGCGACCTGTACAACGGGTCACACCTCGCGACATTGATCTACTGGCTCGGCACCGTCAAACGGTTTATCGACCCGGCGACGATTCAGAATCTCTCCACCGGCGTTGCGGACGAACAGTCGAACGCGCCGGCATCGTTTATGCTCTCGCAGAACTACCCGAACCCGTTCAACCCGAGCACGACGATCGGGTATGAAATAGGGTCTGGGGTCTCGGGGCCGGGGTCTGGTGTGGTAAGGCTCAGCGTGTATGACATGCTCGGGCGGGAAGTGGCCGTGCTGGTGAATGGTCCGCAGCAGCCGGGATTCCACGAGGTGAGATTTGACGGCAGCCGTCTGGCGAGCGGCACGTACATCTACAGTCTCGTCGCAGGGTCGTTCACGCAATCGCACAAGATGGTGATTTTGAAATAAGGACTGCCGTACCGTGTGAAGTGGCAACGATCGGATGGTGTGACGCAGGTTCGCTCACATCAAACGGGGATGGGCGGGGCACTCCTTCGACTCCGGGCTGCCGGCCAGGCGCCGGTCGACATATGCCCGGACGATTGCATGCGCTCCCCGCGCCGCATCGTCTGCCGGCAGCACGTTACGCATTTTTTCCAGGTACCCTCTCCGCACCATCACCCGAAGCGTCGGCACGAAGTTCACATCGAAGACCCAGCCCATCTGCAGCAGCTTGAGGTCCGTCAGCGACCGGATATTCTTGCTGGCGACGATGCGCTCCTCCCGCAGGTCCTCCAGCACTTCCGGCGTGACTCCCGGAAGGTCGGGCAGCCCGATGGAGATCGCGTGATTCTTTCTGCCCGGCGGGGCCGCATAGTACGCCAGGGCGAGCCGCCAGATATCCAGCTTGTCGGCATCCCGCAGAAGCCGGGCAAACAGCAGCAGGCGGCGGTCACGCACCGCCGGCAGCTCCGCCCTGTTGTGATACCTGATCGCCCTGCGGATGATGGACTGCGTACGGGGGGAGAGTTTTTGTAGCACACCTTCCCTGCGCAGTATTGCAAGGCTGAGCAACGCGTGGTTTTCCGATTTGACATCGGCAAACGTGCGGTAGCGGGCGTACTGCTCGAACCGGCCGACATCGTGCAACAACGCCAGGATCCCGGCCAGCCGGAGATCATCCGGCGACATCCCGAGCGCCCTGCCGAGACCAAGCGTCTCGCGGCACACCCGCAATGTATGCGACTCCTTCAGGCGGGTATTCAGCCTGACCTCCGCATCGGCGGCATCGTAACGGCGAACGAACCTGTTCCACCAGCTGCGGATCTTCCGCTCCTGTACGCCGGTCATCGGGCACCGTCTCCCGGGCAGTCCAATCCGGCAAGATACCCTTTGATCTTCGCCAGCCGCGGCACGTCAATCGCCACCCTGATCGGAAGCCGAGCCGCCTGCTCAAACAACCGGCACGCCTCGCTCTTCCGGTCCATGTCGAGGTAGAGGATCCCCAGCTCATACGGATGCCGCATAACGTCGGGTGCGATGGCCATCGCGGCCTGCAAGGCCGCTTCGGCTTCCGGGAATCCTCCCTCCGGGACCGCACCGAGGAAGACCGCTGCCAGCTGCCTTTTGAGCCACCCGACATTGCCGAGCGCCCGGAAAAATGAACCGCGGATGGAGAGTGCTGCATCGTCTCTGGGATTGATATCCAGGGCCCTCTGGGTCTCGTCCAACAGCTCCCGCGACAACGGAACCTGTTGCTTCATCCCGGCATCCAATGCGAGATACCCCAGCGCCGCCGCAAGCCACACATGCCCCTCCCCCTGCCGGGGCTGGATTGCGATGCACTTCCGCGCATATACCTCGGCTTTCTTCATGCCGGCAATGCGCCTCGGAGCATCGTCGTCCACTTCGCCGGAGCAGACGTACGCCCGCGCAAGCCGCCAGAGCAATTCCGGCGACTCCGGCGATTCCGCTAAAGCCTCGTCATAATCTCGAATCGCGGCAGGGTAGTCAATCTGGACAAAGTGTGCATCCCCCGCGGCCACCAGGGCAGATGCGTCTGCGGGGTAACAGGGAGAGGCGGAAGCCAGGAGAAGAAACAGGGGAACGTACACGCGTGTCATCATTGACAAATTTACAAGATTCGATTCCTACAAACAAGAAGAACCTTTGCGTACATCATCGGGAAATCGTATTTTGGGCGAGCACCCGCCATCGAGTTGAACTAAATTTCCCGGAGATCGAAGATGAATAACCGCATGCTCACAAGGTTGCCCGGCCTTCTTCTCATCCTGATCTGTTTCAGCGGGTCCGGCGCAGCTCAGCAGCCGGCACAGCCTCTGTCCCCCGAAGACCTCCTCAGGATAAAGCGTGTTTCCTCCTGCGCGATATCTCCATCCGGCGATCTGATAGCCTACACCGTGGACGCGCAACGCCCCGCCAACGACGAGCCGGGAGCATCCTATTCCCAGCTCTTCGTCTACGACCTGCAATCAGGGGAATCGCACGCGTATGTCACCGGCAAGGTGCGGGTGACCTCTCCGGAATGGAGACCGGACGGCGGGGTTATTGCCTTCCTGATGAAGCGGGGCGACAAGACACAGGTCTGGACTATATCGGTCAGAGGCGGGGAAGCCGCACCTATCACGAACGCCGATGAATCGGTGCTGGCGTTCAGGTGGAACCCCGACGGAACGCACGTGGGATACATTGCCCCCCAGTCAAAGAATAAACAGGAAATAGCTCTAGAGAAAAGGGGCTATGCCTTTGTCTTTTATGAAGAAGCGCTCCCTGCACGAAATCTGTTTCTAGCAGGCATTTCAGCTGACTCCTTCCCCACTCCCAAGCAGCTTACCAAAGGAATCTCCGTTTGGTCGTTCGAGTTCTCTCCTGACGGAAAGTCAGTCGCGGTAGCGGCATCCGATCAGCCCCTCGTAGATCAGAACTACATGGACCAGAAAATCTTCCTCCTGGATGTCCAGTCAGGCACAACCCGTCTTCTGGCTACCCCTCCGGGAAAGCTAGGGAACTTCGT
>PMCM01000208.1 GCA_003154155.1 Ignavibacteriota bacterium
GCGCGCAGATAGCCGCTCAGAATGAGCACGCCCTTGTTGTGCGTCGGGCCGCTCATGGCGGCCTCCCGCTCGATATTGATGATGCCACCCCGGCCGATCGCGGTCTTCGCCGTAATGCGCGTGGGCCGTCCGAATTCCGTCTCCCCCAGCATGTAGACCGACAGGCCGTTCACCTGGCCGATCCGGTCACCCTGCGAATCGATCAGGATGGACCCGTCCATGATCATTTCCTGGATCTTCTCCTCCACCATACGGAACCGCTCGATCCGTTCAGCGATGGCCGTGCGCACATGAGCGGCGTTCACCTTGGCCGCCTTTGCCTGCACCGCCCAGTAGCTGGCCTCGCGCAGCACATCCGCGAGTGCGCTGAACCGCGTGGAGAGTTTGTTCTGCTGGCCCGCGAGGCGGGCGCCGTGCTCGATCACTTCCGCGGCTGCGCCCATCTCGAAGGGAAGCAGCTTCTCTTTCTCGCACTGGGCCTTGATGAAGGAGAGGTAGCTTGCAATGGACGTGCTGCCGTTGGGCATTTCGGAATCGAAGTCGGCCCGGATCTTGAAGATTTTCTTGAAGTCGTCGTCCATGCCGTAGAGGGTGTGATAGATCGAGTAGTCGCCGATCATCACCACCTTCACGTTCAGATCGATCGGTTCCGGTTTCAGCGCAGAGCTGGCGCCGAAGAACCCCTGTTCGTACGACTGGATCTCGATCTGCCGGTTGCGGAGCACACGTTTCAGGTTCGTGTACACACCCGGTTCGCTGAACGCGTCCATGGCGTTCATCACCAGGAATCCGCCGTCCGCCTTGAGCATCGAACCCGCCTTGATGCGCGTGAAGTCGCTCCGCCAGACGCCGTTGCGGTCCACCACGCGTTCGATGGTCCCGAAGAGACTCTTGAACCGCGGGTTGGACTCGATCACCACCGGGACGCCTTCGACGCCGCTGTTGTCCACCAGGACGTTGACCTGGTATTCCAGATACTCGTCTTCGTCCTTGGGTCCGCCGAGGGTCAGCATCGCCTGCTGGGTCTCCTCCGGTGCGTGGAACCGCGCGACGTTGTCGATGATGCTCTGTTCCACGTCTTTGAGCCAGGCCTGCACACGGGGCGTATCGTACCGCTGGCGCAGGTCTTCCAGCAGCTCCTCCACGACCGGCACAACGATCTTGTGGTTCAGATCGTCCAGCGAGCGTTTTGCCTTCCGCTCGATATTGCGCATCTCACGCATCACCAGGTCCATCTGCTTTTCGAGGATGCCGTGCTGGTCGACCATCCGCTTGTACTCTTCCGCGGGCATCCCGCCCGCGTCCGCGCGGGCGTGCAGCAGATCCATGCTTGCCGGGTTGCCGTCGATCACCGGTGCGATTTCCGGCCGGTTGCCGCTTCCCCCCTGCACCTGCACCACTTCAAACCCCTGTTCCTTGACGCGTTTTTCGAACTCGCGCAGAATGGTGCGCTGGCGGTCCTGGAAGTGGCTGAGGGTCGACTTGCGTTGTTCCGCATAGCGCCGGCTTTCAAACACGGCGGGGATGGCTTTCATGAGCTCGGAGAGAAACGCCGCCATGTCCTTCTTGAACGCCGTCCCCTGGCCCGCCGCGAGGGTGATCATCAGCGGTGCATCCGGGTCCTTGAAATTGTGCACGTAACACTTGTCGGTCAGCGATGCGGGCTGCTGGGCGAGGCTGTGCAGGAGCTGCTTGATCGCCGTGGTGCGGCCGGTGCCGGTGCTGCCGGTGACGAACACGTTGTACCCCACGTGTTGCATGGCCAGCCCGATGTTCAGGGCCCGCAACGCGCGGTCCTGTCCGATAATCGCCTGTAACGGCTTGACCTCTTCAATACTGGCAACGCCGAGGGTCGAGGGTTCGCAGCGCCAGCGGAGACGTTCCACGGGCACTTCGCAGGAATGCCGGCGCGTGCCGGCGGGGCGTTTCTTCATCAGTATTCTTTGCGGTTGGTGTAGAGGTTCATGAGGATGCCGATCATGATCATGCCGGAGATCAGCGATGAGCCGCCGTAACTGAGAAACGGCAGGGGAACACCGACAACGGGAAGCAGGCCGAGCGCCATGCCGATGTTCATACAGACATGCGTGGCGAAGATGGCGGTGAGGCCGATGGCGACAAAGCTTGCATACCTGCTTTTGACAATGGACGCAAGCGTCACTCCACGCACCAGCAGCGCCGCAAAGAGCACGAGCACGGTGGCCGCGCCGACAAAACCAAACTCCTCTCCCGGAACACAGAAAATGAAATCGGTCCACTGCTCGGGAATGAAATTCAACTGGGTCTGGGAGCCCTTGAGATACCCTTTGCCCAGAAAGCCTCCCGAACCGATGGCGACCTTCGACTGCAGGCTGTTGTAGCCGGCGCCCAGGGGATCCGCGTTCGGATTCAGGAATGTATCGATCCGCTTCTGCTGGTACGGTTTCAACCCGTCGTAAATCACCTGGACGGAGATGCCGAACAGCACCATGAGTGAGAAGACCACGGCGGCCACCAGGCGGTGTTCCATGGTAACGTAAATCAGGACGCCGAACAGGGCGACGACAACGAGAAAGGGGGTCGTCCCGAAGAGCGCCGCAATGGCGCAGACGATGGGGGCGACGATGGCGAGGAGCGTGAAGGGCGACGCTCCGCCCCAGAACAGGATCGCGAAAAACATGCCGCCGTAGATGACTGTCGTGCCGAAATCCGGCTGGAGCAGGATCAGCACAACGGGCGCGGCGGCGATGCCCACGGCGGCCAGGAGGTTCCGGGGCGTTTGCAGGGACACATCGGAGCGGGAGAGGTAACTTGCCAGCGCGAGGACCGTGGCGATTTTGGCGAACTCCGAGGGTTGGATGCGGAATGCGCCGAGATTGAACCAGGAGGTCGATCCCGAGACCGTTCTCCCGAGCAGCAACACGCTCACGAGCAGGAACAGCGAAAAGAAATAGGCGGCATACGACATCGACTGGAGAAGCCGGAAGGGCAGGAACCCGATGATCACCATGATGACGGTGCCCCCGGCGATCCAGAGGAGCTGTCTGTTGAAGATCCCCAGGGCGTGCGCATCGAACGTTGCGCTGTAGATCGAAATCGCGCCGCCCGCCGCAAGGAGGAGCGACGAGATGCCGACCTGCAGATCAAAATGACGCCGGAGATACGCGAACATGCTTACTGTCCTGTCCTGTCCTGCAGTGGTGCCGTTCCCTGCGCCGCGATCGCCGGCTTGCGCGGGACATCGTTGCGTGTCAAACGTCCGTTCAGGTACCGTTCAATACACTTGCCGGCGACGGGCGCCGCATGGGAGCCGCCGAAGCCGGCGTTTTCGATCAGCACAGCGATGGCGATCTGGGGGTTGTCGTACGGGGCGAACCCCACGAACCATGCATGATCCGGTCCGTGCGTATTCTGCGCCGTTCCGGTCTTGCCCGCGACTTCGATCCCTTTCACCTTTGCCAGCCCCCCCGTGCCGAGCGGGGCTTCCACCGCGCGCCGCATCCCTTCTCGAATCACTTCCCACGTTTCGGGTGCCAGCATGATACGGCGGTTTTGAAATGCGAGCGTATCCGGCACGCCTGTCGCCTTGTTCACGACGACCCGCACGGCATGCGGCTGGTGGTATTGACCGCGGTTGGCGAGGGCCATGGCATAACAGGCCATCTGCAGCGGGGTGACCCCCAATTCTCCCTGACCNNGTCGGCAACAACCCGGGGTTCTCTTCGGCAATATCCACGCCGGTGAGCATCCCGAAGCCGAACTCCCGGGCGTACTTGGACCAGTTGTCCAGGCCCGTTTTCAGCATCAGCTGATAGAAGTAGACGTTGCACGACACCTGGATGGCCGTGGTCATGTCGACGCTGCCGTGCACATGGAGGTCTTTGAACACCTTGTTGCCCATGCGGAACGAACCGCCGCAGGTGATCCTCCACGACGGGGTTGCCGACTGTGATTCCAGCGCTGCGGCGGCCAGCACCATCTTGAATGTGGAACCGGGCGGATACCGGGTGAGCGTTGCACGGTTGAAGAGCGGACGGGCCAGGTCGCCGTTCAATCCGTTCCAGACCTGCGGCGGTGTCACGCCGCTGAAGAACGAGAGGTCGTAATCCGGTGCGCTTACCATGGCCAGGATGCCGCCGTCCGACGGATCGATCGCCACAATGGCGCCCCGCATCCCTGTCATCAGCGATTCGGCGAACGCCTGCAATCCGAAATCCATGGTCAGGTAGAGATCTTTGCCGTCAACAGCGGCAACATCCAGCTTGCCGCTGTCGAAGCTGCCGATCACCTGTCCGCGCACGTTCACCGTGCTGAACTCCGCCCCTTTTTCGCCGCGAAGATCCTCTTCGTATTCGCCTTCCAGGCCCGCCGAGCCGACGACGTCACCCTGCCGGTATTCGCCGCCCAGGGATTTAATCTGCGATTCGGAAATCTCCTTGGTATANNTGATAGTCCACGCCCGTCAGGTGGTCGCGGTTTTCTTCAAGTGCGGAGAGCTCGCGGAAATCGATGTCGCGTTTGATTTTGACCGGGGCGAAGCGGGAATACTCCTCGCCTTTGTGCAACCGGTCGCGGAAAAACACCGGGTCGAGCGACAG
>PMCM01000176.1:0-240 GCA_003154155.1 Ignavibacteriota bacterium
CCGTTTTCGAGGAAGCGTGCATCGGGGTCCGGCGAGAAGCGCGCCATGACGGCAGTTCCGTCGAGGGCTTCGATACCTCTCGCCACCTGTTGGGCCACGGCTTTTGCTGAATCCGCGATGACGCCCTTTTGCGCGTCTGTGAGTACGGATGGCTGGGGTTGACAGGCAAAAGCAATGACCAGAAACACGAGAAAGAGGAGACTATAGACCGGTGTCTTCATAAAACCTCCGCATGTGAAT
>PMCM01000176.1:306-12086 GCA_003154155.1 Ignavibacteriota bacterium
AGCCGGACGATATACAGGAGGAGGAGGGCTCCCACAACCGCACAAATCAGCACACCGATAATCCCTCCGCTCGTAATGCCGAGCAGACCGAACACCCAGTAGCCGATAAAAGATCCTATCACNNAATCCCGATCACGAGGAAGAGAAGCAGATTTTCTGTGGTCATGTGACATTCTCCTTTGGCAAATGCGTTTCCTTCAGCGTGATTTCCGGCACATCCGCGACATGGGATGTGTCTCAATTGTTTGAACGATACCCATGACCACGCTCATTGGTAATAGGCCAGAGGGATGAAAAGGGAACTAGTGCCATCATACCCGATGACTGCGGGGTGTTGCCACGAGTGGCGGGGCAGGGCGTCACATACGATTATTGCGGGAGGCGTTCTGAATGGTCACTGAAGGGTTAAGCGGGGCTGCGTGCTCCATCGATTTGGGCCAGGGGTCTGACGGAAAACACACCCAGGCCATCGATGGATGAAGGCCGCACCTCTACGTGATGTTCCATGGATTCACCACCGATTGCGGACTCCGAAGTCGAAAGGAAAGCCGGAGAGTCGTGATTGTCTCAGCTATCGGCTGGATCCGTCGATGGCTTTCTGGAGGGTTTTGTCGAGCCCTTCCCCCCTGAGGTCGTTTTCCATCGCAATAATGTTGCCGTGCCTGTCGACGAGGAGCGGCCGCGGGATACCTTTGAAATCAAACGTCTCCATAAGAGCGTTTCTGTCGGCAAAAGGGGCGAAGACCAGATGCCAGGGCATTGCGTCTCGCGTCTGAAGGAAGCTCTGCAGATCGGCCATCTTGTTGTCGAGGGAGACACTCAGGATCTCGAGCCCCTTCCCGTGGTACTTCTCATACGCACGGTGGATACCCGGAATCTCCTTCACGCATGGCGCGCACCAGGTGGCCCAGAAATCCAGCAAAAGAAACTTCCCTTCAAAGGACGAGTTTGTCAGATACCGGGTGGAATCACGCAGGTCGGGCAATCTGAACCCGGGAAGGTGCTGCCCCACCTGGACCCGCTTTGTGGGCGACTCAAGTTGTCTGGCCATGGCCGCCTCATTCGATCCGGCATACTCCGTCGTGAGCACCTCGTAGTAGTGCGCCGCCTTCTCTTTTCCCACGCCTTCCACCCGCGCCATCATAAGCGCTTCAAGGAGAAACGCAGCTCGGACTGCCGGATCGGGGTTCTTTTCGATCACATCACCAGTGTACGATTCGATGGCCTTTGCGGAAAGACTCTCCCCGAGATTTTCGACCGTTCCCAAAGGACTGATTGACCAGAAGCGGGATTGGGGAGGGACTTCCGTGAGTAGCTTTCTGCCGAGTGTGGAATCCCGTGCATCCATCCTGCCGCTGGAGAAGAGCGAAATGAGGATCGCCTGCCTGCAAAACGGGATCGACTCTTCGGCAAGTCTGTCGATGAGAGGCCGCTGTGCAGCATGCCAGTCATAGTCGTCCTTGAACAACGATACACTTTTGCCGGCCAGCTCAACGGAATCCCGTTGTTCAATGAACTTTGCCAAGACCATTTCCCGCAAGTGCAGGATGTCCGTGATCGCGTCCATCGCCCCCTTCTGATTGCGCACTTCCACCATCGCGGGATTGGTTTCATGGGGGGCGCGGCGGGGGTCAAAGCGGAGCGTGACCATATCGCCTGAGGGATACACAACGGACCGATAATCTCCTTCGGGGTCCAGTTCGTACGCAGCAGAACCCTGGCCATTGACGCTCCGTCGGCCGGGAACCGTTCCCAGCAGCTGGTACGTCATCTTGGACGAATCCGCATGTACCGCCAGGCTGAATGCCCCGTCTTCTTCCTTCTTCATCGACAGCGGGGCCTCGAAGGAATAGTGGTTGAAGCTCCCGATCGCTGCAACATTGCTGATGGAATCGGGAGTGGTATTCAGGGCCAGGCGCGCTTCAATGTGAATCGCCTGACCTTTCACGACGTAGAGGCTCGCTTCAGAAGGCTGGTGATCGACCGCCGACATTCTCACACATACCGGTCCTACCGCATCGACCATGAGCGAGAACTTCCCCTGGGCATCGACGGCTGCCTGACAGATGACTTTGCGCGTGGCATGATTGAGAACGACGAAATGCCCTACCCGGGGCGGGGTTCCGTCGGCCTGCAGAATGCGGCCATCGAGAAGCGATTGGGATATCGACGTTGCTGCAATCACGGAAAGAGATAAAGCGAGTGAGAAGAGCGTTCTCATTATTCGGCCTTTCTGGCTAAACAACATTTCACGCAACCTGAACATCAACCGGCCTTCTCCCCCTTGACAAGTTGCGCGATCTGCCGGCCCAGTGCGTTGAAGACGCTCAAGGATACGAACGCGAGGGGATGCAATCGTCAGATGCAGCAACCTCACAAGCGGAACCACGGTCTTACCGGATGAACAGCAGGCGCTTCGTGTCTACAAACGTGCCTGCCGTAATTCTGTAAAAATATACACCGCTGGCCAGTCCGGCCGCATTGAAGCTCACGGCGTGATACCCCGCTTCCCTGTCGCCGTCGATCAGCTGCGCCACCTGTTCGCCCAGGGCATTGTAGACAATCAAGCGTACGCGCGATCTTTCGGGCAGCCCGAACCTGATCGTGGTACTGGGGTTGAACGGGTTCGGGTAGTTCTGCATCAGCGTGAACTGAGTGGGGATGTCCGGAGTACTGACGCTTATGAATATTACTGTGAGAGTTGCGAGTGCACTGATGCCATTGGTTGTGTATTTGCTGGTATCGGTTACGATGCCGGCCAGACCGCCCGGGCTGATGTACGTCGCGTTTGCCCCAAACGTGTGGCTGTCCCTTTGCCGCCAAATTGCCCACTTCAGTACTTCTCCGGGGGCAAAACCATCTTTGGTGCTTGTTGTCGCATCGTCGCCAAACGCGGCAATGGCCGCATTGCCCGTTCCGGTCCATTGCTGATAGCCNNGCTCAACGGTGTTCCGTTGATGCTCGGGATTGTGGACGAAGGGATAATGATCGTATGGCTCGTTCCTGTGTTGGTGAAGTTCCAGGGAGGCGGCGTGCCGGCAGAGAGTGTTGTGAACGACCAGCTGTCGGACCAGGAACTGAAGCCTGTTGCATTACCGGAGGCGACGCGCCAGTAATACGTACGCCCGTTGGTCAATCCTGTCACCTGGGCAAACGTGTCGGCCAGCGAGGCGTTGCTGTACGCCAGCGGGTTACCGAAGTTCGAATCGGCACACACCTGGAGCCAGGACAATGTTGACAACGCGGGATGGGACCAGCGGAGTGAAACGGATACGGGTTGATTCACGGCCCCCTTCAGCGGAGAAACGAGAAGCGGCGGCTCCGGCACGAGGGAGAGTTTTGTCAGCACTTCCGACATGGGGCGTTTCCAGATAGATTGTCCGTCAGCGCTCAGGATATAGTACGACTGCGGAGTCGCAGTGACCATTCCCGCCACCCCTCCCGCCAGATCATCTGTCACATCCACCCAATTCAGTGTCTCGCGTTTCGCGACATAGACCCGTCCATCGGCGGCGGCAACGAGGTAGTTCCCAATTGGTGCAAGCGAAGTCACGGTTCTGCCGCCGAGCCCTGCCGACCGCCATGAATCGCCTGCGTCGGTCGTCATCAGCACGCCCCCCGATTGAGCATGTAAAGGGTCATACGCAATTCGGGCAAGCAGCCGCTCGCCGTCATCAACAAACGACAGCACCTGATTTCCGGCGAGATGCTCGGTAATGTCGTCCCACGTGCTGCCGCGGTCGGATGTTCTAAACGTTCCCAGGAAACCGTCTGTTATCCGGACAGTAACGAGAAGACAGGCCCCCTGCGAGCCGATCGACTGGGCGCGTTTGTCGCTGAATCTTGTCCAGGATCGTCCCGTGTCACTGGAGAATAGCACCCCAGAAATACCCCCATAGTTTGACCCAAAGAAGCAGCTCAGGCTGCTATCTCCTTGCAGTTTGACGATCTCCAGACAGTTGAAAATAGCATATATCGGATTGAGATCGTTCATTTCTTCCCAGGTAAAGCCCATGTTGCTGGAAATATGCAATCCCGTCGACCTATCCATATTTCCGAGTGGCAAAAGGAAGACGAGTCCGTCGCGGTGGGTAACGGTGATCGAGCCGCCTGGAATGAGAGTGCCGGCGGTATTCCAATCTTTTCCATCGTCCATTGTCGAAAACACAAGGCCTGCTGACCATAATATGACTGAGGGCGCGATATACGAGCCGTCTGAACAAACGATAAGGGCTCCTTGACCATTCGGCTCCGCTGGCGGTACCGCATGGATGACCCGCAGGCTGTGAAACGGGTCTTTTGTGGTAGACGTCCAGCTTGTTCCCCCGTCCGACGATCGGTAAACACCTTCCTGCGTTCCGATATATAGCCCTGTGCCTTTCGCCACAATTGAGTTGATGTGGAGGCTTGCGAGTCCGGCATTCAACGATGTCCAGCTGCCTCCTGTGGCAGGGCAGCGCCAGACACCCTGGTCGATCGTGCCACAATAGATGAATTTTCCTGCGGGGATATCGATCGCCGCCACACAGATGATGTCTGTAGAGGGGAGTCCGTGGCCGAACTGCTGCCAGCTGCTTCCCCAATCGGTCGATCGCATGACGATCCCGCTATTGCCACTCGCATAGAGAACGTCATCAGCTTCATCCATCGCGTTAACGTTGTAGTTTTCCATTCCCTGATTTTTGGGGAACCAGTGCGCGCCGTTGTCGGTGGAGGCAAAGACTCCGTTCCCGTACGTCCCGGCGAAGATAGTCTGACCGCTTGAATCGGGCAGGGACGGTCCGCTTTCGAGCGCCGTCACATTCAAATTCTGGAGCCCCTGATTTGACTGAACCCAGCTCTTTCCAATGTCATTGCTGATACTCACTCCCCCACCGAAGCCTCCGGCCAGGAACACCACGTTTGACTTGCCCCGGGACGCTGCAAAAGCGAGAATGTCATCCGTCCCGACATCTGATTGCACGGGCTGAAACTCGTTATACTGGTCAAGGACATAGATTTGTCCGTCACCTCCTCCCAGAAGGCCGACCTCGGGAAAGAACCGGACCCTGTTGAGTATTCGAAGGGGAGACTCCTTGTTCACCTCGACATCCGTCCATGTTTGACCGCCATCGGTAGTTGAGTTCACCCGCGAGGTGGATCCAACGCCAAACAGCACGGTGTCGGAGAAGGCCAGAGAACGGAAATCATAACCGGGCCGGAGTACCCTCGTCCATCCGCCCATGGCGGACAATGAGAGAAAGAGGACCAAGGAGGCAAGAATCAATTGTCGCCGGACAAGAAGAAACCGATTGGTCGTCATCGCATCGTCCTCGCTTCATCCATCTACAAAGTCGATCGGGATCGCGCCACACTCAAATACGCGCGAACATTATGACACACGAGAACTGTGGAATTGAAGGAATCGGTGGAGAGGTTCCCCATGCAAATTTACTACAGGCTTCAACCAAACGCAATGCTCTGGATCACACGGGTGGAAAATCAGATGGATGGAAAAGATCCGTGGAATGAGTACCGTCGAAATTTCCTACAGAGATTGTAGGAATAGCCCTACAGGACAATGACGACCCCCGCACCAGAATCCCCAGAATGAACCTGGGCCGGGGAATACCATGTTTTCTGTAAAGCGGTCGAACGCAACTTTGTGCGACTACACTTGAACTATTGCACAGTATACGTTAAAGCGCTATATTTCGTCATGATTCTCGACTTCGGCGACCGGACCACAGAAGACATCTTCAACGGCGAAGATACCAGCGCCGCCAGACGGATTCCCGAATCTACCTGGACTGCGGCCTGCCGAAAGCTCGACTTACTTAATGCCGCACATGATTTGAGGGACCTTCGGGTCCCTCCTGGGAACCGGCTCGAAAAGCTCAAAGGTAACCTAGCCGCGTTTTACAGCATAAGGATTAATAGCCAATACCGCCTCATCTTCCGATGGGCAGACGGTACTGCCAAACAGGTCCGGATTACGGACTACCATTCATAGGTGAATGCATGATCCCCAAAAAGAGAAAACCATCTCATCCCGGAGAGGTGTTACGAATGGAGTTTTTGAAGCCGATGGGGATTTCACAGGTCGAGCTGGCCAGGCGCATGAGGGTCCCGGTTCAGCGGGTCAATACTCTTGTCAACGGTAAACGGGATGTCACAGCAGAAACAGCAATGCTCTTAGGTCGTGCCCTCAAGACCTCACCGGAATTCTGGATGAATCTTCAGGTTGCCTGCGACCTGTTTGAGGCGCGGGCACGCCTCGGGCACGCCGCCTGACACCTGTCCGCCAAACCTTATCCTCCAACGCATAGAACCACTTCACCGTCGACGGCGGACTGCAGGCCATCTCATTTCCTTATCTGTCCAGTGCCGTGAACGACGAACTTGGTGCTCGTCAGCTCAACAAGTCCCATTGGCCCCCTGGCATGCAGCTTCTGCGTGCTGATCCCGATTTCCGCCCCGAGACCGAATTCGTAGCCGTCCGTAAACCGCGTTGAGGCGTTGACGTACACCGCGGCGGAATCGACCTCCCGCAGGAACTTTTCGCCGTTGCTCTTCGTGCCGGTGACGATCGCATCGGAATGATGCGATCCAAACCGATTGATGTGGTCAATGGCCTGCCCGAGATCGCCGACCACCTTCACCGCGATGATCAGATCCAGATACTCTTTCGTCCAGTCCGCCTCAGACGCCGGCACCGCATTCGTAAGAATCGCGCATGCCCCTTCGTCCCCTCTGATTTCGACGCCCGCGGTTCGCAACCGGGCCGCGACACGCGGAAGAAACTTTTGGGCAATCGCTTTGTGGACCAGGAGCTTTTCGGCGGCATTGCAGACGGATGGTCTCTGCACCTTTGCGTTGACCACGATCTCTTCCGCTTTGCGGAGATCCGCCGAACGATCCACAAACACATGGCAATTCCCCTCACCATGCGCGATGACCGGCACCGTGGAATGTTCCTGGATGAACCTGATCAATTGCTGGCTCCCCCGCGGAATCACGACGTCCAGAAAGCGGTCCTGCGCAATCATGGTCAGCACCGCTTCCCTGTCGGTCGTATCAATGAACTCGACACAACCCGGAGGTAGCCTGACATCCTGCAGGGCCATTCTGATGATCTTCACCAGCGTGGTGTTGGTACGGATCGCTTCCGAACCTCCCCGGAGCAGCACGGCATTCCCCGATTTCAGACAGAGCGCGGCGGCATCAACGGTGACATTCGGCCGCGCTTCATAAATAATGCCGATGGTTCCGAGGGGAACCCGCATCTTTTCAACGCGTAGTCCGTTGGGCCGTTTCACCCGTTCGATCACGCGACCGACCGGGTCGTAAAGCGCGATAACATCCCTGACCCCTTTGATCATCTGCCCGATCCGCTTCTCGTCGAGGGTCAGCCTGTCCAGCAAGACGTTTGACGATCCGTTTTCACGGGCGCGGGCGAGATCCTCCGCATTAGAGTCAAGAATGTGCTGCGTGTTGCTGCGCAGCCGGGCAATGATCGCCCGGAGGAGGGAGTTCTTTTTGGCGGAGGAGCAGGTATAGAGCACTCTGCTTGCCTCTTTGGCGGCGCGGGCCTTTTCCTGGATGGACTGATCCATCACGATCCTCCTGTGACAATAACGAGATTGTCTTTGTGGATGACCTCGTCGCGCGACGGACGCCCGAGGATTTTTTCGATCTCGCTGCTTTTTCTTCCCCTGATCCTGATCAGATCCGCCGCCGAATAGTTCGTGACACCTCGTGCAATTTCCATTCCTCCGGCGTCGCACACGGCGATCGTGTCGTTGGCTTTGAACTCCCCGGAGATCCCAACAATGCCCGAAGGAAGCAGGCTCTTGTGTTGAGCGGTCAATGCCGTTTTGGCGCCATCGTCGATGGTGACGGATCCCCTGGCATGCGAGACGAACCCGATCCATTTTTTCCGGACGTTCAGCCGGGTGCCGCCGGGGAGAAACAGGGTACCTTTGAAATCGCCCGATAACACGTCGCGGAGCGCCTGCGGATTGTTCCCGCCGGTGATGATCATCGCGACACCGGAGGATGTGCACCGCTTCGCCGCCTGGATCTTGGTGATCATGCCTCCGGTGCCCAGCTCGCCTCTGCTCTTTTTGGCCAGCTTTTCGATTTCCGGGGTTATCGATTCGACGACGGGGATCAGTTCCGCCTTGCTGTTGTGCGTGGGATCGTCCGAATAGAGACCGTCGACATCGCTCAGGATGATCAAGAGATCGGCCTCGATAAGATTGGCAACAAGAGCGGAGAGTATATCGTTGTCACCGAGCTTGATTTCATCAACGGCCACGGAATCGTTCTCGTTGACGATCGGGACCACTCCCCTGTCGAAAAGCACCCGAAGCGTGTTCCGGGCGTTCATATAGCGCGTTCTGTTGACAAAATCGTCTTTTGTCAGGAGGATTTGCGCCACGGTTCGTTCCTGTTTCCGGAAGGCCGCTTCATACGCCTCCATCAGGATGGGCTGTCCGATTGCCGCCGTGGCCTGTTTTTCGGGGATAGTGCTGGGGCGTTGCTTAAGGTGGAGGGCTGCTACCCCGGCCCCGATCGCGCCGGAGCTCACGAGCGCGACGCGGTTCCCGAGGGATTGAAAATGCGCCACGTCCCGGGCGATCCCGGCAATGCGATCCCGGTTGATCCCGGTCTGCCGGTCGGTGAGGAGGTTCGTCCCGATCTTGATGACGATCGTATTTCGTGCCTGGAGTATGCCCTGAAGTCGATGCATAAGATCCCGTCTCTCCTCTTCCCTGTGTCTTGACAATATACATTGCTGTTGCGGTACCGATCAAGGGGAAAAAAATGAAGGGCCCCCGAGATGAAGGCCCTTCATGCTGCCGTCAACGCCTGGGTTCACTATTCTGTCAACGTTCCTTCTTGTCCTTTTGTCTTTCCGCCGGGCGGGGTGCCGGTTGCGGCTGAGGCGCTGGCGCCGGGGCGACCCGTTGAGCCGGAGGAGGCAGAGTAACCCGGGGAGCCGGCGGCGGTGGCGGAGGCGGTGGAGCCTGGAAGCTCGTCACCCGCTCGGTCGCCCTCTGGCGCACCTGATTGTCCCGTTCCACACTGTTGTTTGCCGGAGGCACAACGGCGGGTTTCCAGTTGTTCTGGGTACGCTCTTCCCACTTATCCTGATTCTTGCGGAGAATATTCCCGTTGGGGTCCGCAAAGACGTTGTTCTCTTTCGGTACCGGACGGGGTACCGGCGGCGCCTCTTTCACCACATCGCGTTCACGGGCAGGCCGATCGTCCGGCTTCACAACCGGAGGCACAACCTTGCGCGTATCGTCACGGCCCGGCCGCTCTTCGGGTTTCACGACCGGAGGCACTACGTTGCGTGAATCATCGCGACCCGGGCGTTCATCAGGCTTCACAACCGGAGGCGCAACCTTGCCCGTGTTGTCGCGGCCCGGCCGCTCGTCGGTCTTCCGCGCATCCGGCAGTCGTTCTTCCCGTGGCGGTCTTACGGGCGATGCCACAATGGGCGGCACGACCGGCTTGACGGTCGGACGCCGAACTCCGGTTGACCAGCGGTCGTACAGCGTCCCTCCCCGGGTTGATCCGATCGTTCGCCCATCTCCCGCCGGGGGATGTGTTGTTGCGGCAACTACTTTGATGGGGTGATGTACCGGACGATAACCTTCACGGTACACCGGTCCGGCAACCGGACGGTATTGCGGACGGTATCCGGAGGGGCCCCACCATCCCGACCTGACGGGACCTTTGCTGTAGGCAAACCATCCTTGCGGGCGCCACCAGCCATGGGTCCGGCCCATCGACCAACCGCCCCACGGATCGTAGTGGATGCCAAATCCCCATGTCCATGGATGCGGGAAATACTGATGCCTGTACCATGGCCGGTAATGATAGCCTGTGCCGTAGACGACCGATCCGTTAAACACATAGCAACCAGTGTAGCCGGAAGTGTATCCCGTGTAGACAACGGTGGGCGTGTAGCTATAGACTCTCACGTAGCGCACGTAATAGACCGGATACTTTGGCGGGATCGTGTAGATTTCGTCAGGGACGTTGATACACACCCTCCACGGACCGCGTGCGTTTGGCCCTTCGAACCATACTCCCTGGTCACAGTCGTAGAACCTGCCGCCAAATCGGATCACCGGAGTTGACGCATTTACCGCGTACTCCATCGATGTGCCCTCTATCGAATCGAACACCGGATCCCCGTCGTACTGGACGTCACTTGTGGTCCCGTCCCGATCGACCTCCGCCGTCTGCGGAATCTGGGTATCCAGAATTGCTTCTTTCGCCGGGAGGGTACCACTCACGTTTGCAAGCACATCATCACAATCCGATCCCGGAGGGATATTGGCAAAATCGACGGGGAGTTTATTCGACGCCATATACGACCAGGGTCCTTTCAGCGTCTTCGCTGTATACCATCGCCCGGAAGCGAGGAGATAGTAGTGCTGGGTCGCAATCTCCACAAACATTCTGGCCGGCGTATTGCTCACATAGAGGAGACCTGTGCCATTGATCGGCGAATACGTCATCGGACCGTCGCTGGCTACGAGTTCTGCGGGCTCGGTGCTGATAACGATATCCGGGATCTTCCCTGTTGCCGGTGTCACATCGGGTGCTTCGGCATCGCCGGCAGCTTCCTCATCAGCGTTCATTTGGTCTGCGAGATCCGCAACTGTCCCGGGAGGCGCTTCGATATGTTTCCATGGACCGGTGATACGCGGCGCGGAGTACCACGCAGCTCCACCCTTCAGGTAGAACAGGTCGTTTGTCGGTTCCTGCACCAGGAAGAAGGGAGTGTTGATGACACGTTTCAGTGAGGTGCCCTCGACAGGCGTAATGATGGGCTCGCCGTCGATGAGGACGAGCACCGCGGGATGATTCCGGAAAATGATTTTCGGGGGCGTCACGTCGAGCTCCCGCGCATTCTCCTTTTCCTTTTGTCCGGTTTCCAGACTTCCGAGCAGTTCGTCCAGAGCGAACGCCAGTTCCCAGTGGGGAATTTCGGCTTCCAGCGCATCGGCAAGCCGTGCCGTGTCCTGATCCGCACCGTTCGGGAATCGCATTTGCCGCACCGACACATCCTCGAGGTAGACCATGCGGTTAGGCCGGTCGGTGGTGACCCGGCAGTCAAGCCAGACCGCCCCGAATACCGGTTCGGAGTTTTCCTTCTCGGAGATACTGATTGCCGCCCGGGCTTTCAGGTAATTCCCCGTATATGACCCGAGTTGGGGCTGATAGATCGTGATCACGCCGAGGGAGCTCTGGACCTCGCGCGGCCAATCCGCCGCGCCGGCCATGGAGGCCAGACCCAGCAAAATGAGTATCGCCAGCTTTTTCATCGATGATCTCCTCGTTGTCTGCTGCAGGGTTCTGCATGCAAGAAACGGATATGCGCGGAGAGAATCAAATGGTGTCAGGCACGCCTGCGATGCTTCACGACGTGTCTTGGCCTTGGAGAGTCTTTCTTGAGCGCGGAGTCTTGCGTGCGTCCGCAGAATCCGCAGCATCGTTCAGGGAGGAGTTCCCCTCCACACCATACAGATCCGCCAGACTTCAGGTGGATTGTTGCACATTGAAATCTTGGTTGACAAAACCGAATTTTCGGTGGAGATAAAAAGGACATCTTCGCCCAGGTTAACACCTTCAATGCGTAGCGCGCTTACAGACCTTCGGCTGAAACGATTGATTGTGGTGCATGGTTGTGAGAGCATGTGATCGGGCTCGCCAGCACGCGTGGCACCCCTCCGGGATCAGCCAGGTGCCTGATCACGCTTCAGCCACCGGTCCAGAAT
>PMCM01000075.1 GCA_003154155.1 Ignavibacteriota bacterium
GGTGGATGCCGCCCGCCTGTTGATGATGAGGGCTGCTTCTCTCAAGGATCAGGGGCGGCCCTTTGGCACCGAAGCTTCCATGGCAAAGCTCTTCGCCTCCCGGACCGCGGTGAAGAACTCGCTGGAAGCGATCCAGATTCACGGCGGGTACGGATATGTGCAGGAATACCAGGTCGAGCGCTTTCTCCGGGATGCGAAAGTCACGGAGATTTACGAGGGTACTTCTGAAATCCAGAAGCTTATCATCGCCAGATCCTTGCTAAAGTGATCTGTTCCGTATAAATTACGGCATTCCGATGCTCGCTAGCGGCGAGCGTCATGACCGGATATCTCTCGTTTGTTCCCTTGAACAAGGAGTCGTTATGAAACGCCGATTCTTCTTCGCAGTTCTTGTTCTTGTCGCCATGCAATTTGCTGGTGCGCAATTCAGCATTGGTGGGGGTGTACAAGGGGGGCTGGCGCTTTCGTCATTTCCCGATCCGGTCAAGGACTATTACGGACTTGGGTTTGGCGGAGGTGCGCACCTGGATTTGAACGTTCTCCGGTATCTGACGATCCGTTTGAGGGGAGACTATGACGTATTTTCTTCAGACAAGAGTAAATTCGCAGCAGCAATCGCCAAAGAGTTCACCGTGCATGGAGTGGCGGCGGATCCCGCACAGACTACATTCGACGGTCTCAATACCAGCGACATCGGCATCACGCTCAGCGGCATCGGGAAGCTTCCGACAAAATCCATTGTGACGCCGTATGCCCTCCTGGGGATCGGAGTCCACATCCTGAATGCAAGCAACCAGACAATAAGCTACACCGGGCTTGGCGACATCACGCAAAGCCTCGTCGATCTCAATATCGTTGAACAGCCGACGTCGACGACAAAGTTCGGGATGAATTTTGGTGCGGGGGCGGAATTCGCGCTGGGGACATTCAAGCTTTTCATCGAATTCCAGTATGTGATCATCTTCACCCCTGACAAGAGCACAAGCTACATGCCGATTACGATCGGCTTCGGCATCTAACGCCTTTCCTCCGAATGAGTCCCTTCACGCGGAGGAGTCCCTTGGGAGGAACGTGCACTGTGCCTCTGCTTTGCTTCATGTTTCGGTAGAAACGGCACGGCTTCAGGTCGCGGAGGCCGTCCACACACCTTGTCCGGGCTGTCTGAAAATTGCCGGCAGGTTCTCTACACGGGCAGTGCGTTCACGACGAACATACTTCTGATACAGAGATTCCCTAACATGCGTTCAACCACTTCCGAGGAGCTTCAATGAAAACACGATTTCTTGTCCTGGCGGTCGCAGTGCTTGCTCTGTGCTTTGCCCCCGCATCACAGGCGCAATTCCATCTTTCTATTGCTCCGGTGGTGGGGATGAACTTCAACTTGCACACGGGATCCGATCTGGATGCGACCGGGACCGGTGTCGGGGTTGTTCTCGGCGGACAGGCGATCATGACATTCTCGCCTATGATCGGGTTGATGAGCGGCTTGACGTTCTATGACAATAGAAGCGGCTCCTTCACCAAAAGCTTTCCCAGCAAGCAATATACTAATGCCACGGCGAATGAGGATAATTCCATTAGTCTGGCTTACTTTCAGATCGAGAATCTGTTCCTGTTGAGACTCCCGCGTACCGACCTCATATTTATGGCCGGACCGGTCGTTGGTTTCAATATTGAGGGTAGCTATGATAATTCGACCAAGACGGTCGATAACACCGATCCAAATCTATCGGTGACATCAAAGGCCAAGGGATCGCTCAAGGACCTTCTTGTCCGCTTCGAATTGAAATTCGGCGCCGCATACGACATCCATGTGTCAAAAAACCTGATAATTTTCCCACAGCTGACATTTGGATTCGGGCTTACAAAAGTACAATCGGACGTCAGCTGGAGAGTCCTGACGATCCAGTCAGTGGTTGGGGTGCGATTCAACGTATTGTGATCTGCATCATACTCAAGGCTTGACAACGTTCAGCAAATTAGGTAATTTATCTCCCATAAGTAGCAATCGGGGTGAGATAATTACCATAACTCATTTACCATTACAATAAGAGAGCTCCTCATGAAAAACCTGCTATCTCTGCCGTTGATTCTCCTTGTTGCAGTGATGTTGCTCGTGCCGCTTGCGGCGTCCGCACAGAATGCGTACAACCACAGCGACAAAGTGATCTCTGCGGGTGTCGGACTTGGTACGTTCTACGGAGCTTTTGGTTCGACGGACATCCCGCCGATCTTTGTGGCGTTTGAAACAGGTCTTCCCGCGCAGGGTCTGGAGAAGGTCACCATCGGCGGTATCGCAGGCTATTCCGGTTCTTCGGAAGACTTCGTCTATGGAAAATGGAAGTATACGTATATTTTCCTCGGCGTCACCGGCAACTACCATTTCATCGAGAAGAACAAGAATTTTGATGCCTACGCAGGAATCGGGCTTGGATACGACATCGTTTCGGCCTCTGTGACGTACAACAACGGATACGATGCAGCACACTACAGCTATTCGGGCGGCGTGAGCTACTTCGCTTACGATATCCACGTCGGCGGACGCTACTATTTCTCCCCGAAGCTTGCTGCGATGGCCGAGCTTGGGTACGGGTTCGGACTCTTCCGCATCGGACTTTCCTATAAGCTGTAATCGCCGGCTGTGGGCGTTGTCTACTGCCCCAGAACTATCGGTATCAGGGGAGATGCGTTGCGTCTCCCCTTTTTTTCTTCTGAACGTGTGTTCCGGGGCGTGAGGCCCATTCCCGTCGTCCATCCGCCGGTATGAAGCCCGGCCACCGAGCACGCTATCCTATGGCAACCGGCAAATTCAGGGACCTGAAGAACAGAGACGGAGAGAATGCCGAGAGATGGACCTTCTTCAGTCCGCCGGGGATGGTGTTCCTGCTCTTTGTGGGGTGCCTGGGGGCTCCTCATGCCGCCGCTGCCGATTCCGGAGATTCTTCGCGTGTCATCCTCCGCTTCGCCGGGGACGTGCTTCTGGGAGGACACTATGAACGCGCCGCGGGGGCCGATGTCAATCTGGCGTTCGACGGTTTCACCCTGTTCCATACGGCCGACTTCTCCAACGTAATCCTGGAGAACCCGGTCACAACCCGTGGTGAAAAGACGGCCAAACAGTTCAATTTCAGGATGCATCCGCGGTTCGTCGCGGCACTGAAGGCCGCAGGGATTTCCACCGTCAACCTCGCGAACAATCACGTCTATGATTATGGACCGGAGGGGTTGGAGGATACTTTCCGCTGGCTCGATTCCGCGGGGATCCGGTATGTCGGCGCCGGAAGAAACGGCGGAGCTGCACATGCGCCGGTCGTATTCCGGAAAGGGGATCACACGGTAGCCGTGTTCGGGTATTATGGGGGCAGGGAATCCCCCCCTGCGGGAAGTCGTTCCGCCGGTGTTGCTTCGCGGGATCTTCGCCTTATCATTCGTGATGTCAGGTTGGCAAGAGAAAGAGGAGCATCGTATATTGTAGTTGTGCTCCATTGGGGCACCGAGAAAGCGGAGGTCCCGGACGACTCGCAGCGATGGTTTGCACACTCGTTGATTGATGCCGGAGTCGATGCTGTCATCGGGCATCATTCTCATGTGCTTCAGGGGATCGAGAAATATCACTCCGGAGTCATCGCATATTCGCTGGGCAACTTCGTTTTCGGGGGGAATGGCAGGAGCACCTACGAAACCGGTGTATTTGAGATAGCGCTGCAAGGCAGGAATCCTGAGTACCGCTTCATCCCGGTGGGAGTGCGGAACTGGCGTCTTGTAGAGTTGAAGGGGAGTGATTCCGCACGAGTCCGTGAAGGGGTGCGGCGATTGTCAAAGATTTTTCCATCCACCATCCCGTAATTGCAAGGAGAAGTCATGAAATCTCGCGGATGCATGATCGCTGTTGCCGGACTGATTGTTGTCGCCGTCGTCGTCGTCGGACTGTTTCTCTGGGGCCTGGGGATCTACAACAATCTGGTAACGGGGGATGAAACGGTGCGTAAATCGTGGAGTGATGTGGAGGCCCAGTATCAGCGCCGGCTGGATCTCATCCCGAACCTGGTCAGCACGGTCAAGGGATATGCCACACAGGAACAGACGGTGTTCATCGGTGTCGCCGAAGCCCGTTCCAAGGTAAGCCAGATGACCGTGACGAAAGAGGTGCTCGAAGACCCCCAGGCATTCGCAAAGTTCCAGCAGGCACAGGATCAGCTTTCGGGGGCCCTCTCCAGGCTTCTTGTCGTGGCCGAACAGTACCCGCAATTGAAGTCCAACGAAAACTTCATGGATTTGCAGAAGCAGCTGGAAGGCACGGAAAACCGGATCACCGTTGCCCGGAGCAGATACAACGAGACGGTGCAGACCTTTAACGTCACCGTGCGCAGGTTCCCTGCATCGATCATTGCCGGGATCACCGGCTTCCGGGAGAAAGCGTACTTCCAGGCAAAAGAAGGTGCGGATCAGGCACCGAAGGTCTCTTTCTAGATGCATCCCCTTTTTCGCTCGGTGCGTGTGGCCGGTTTTTTCCGCTTGCAGCGGATCCTCCCTGCCGCGCTGGTGATCATGGTGGCACTGTGCGTGCAGACGGGGGCGCAGGTACAAACGCCCGTGCCGGCATTGCACGACTATGTGACCGACCAGACCAACACGCTCTCGGAATCCGAACGTTCGTTTCTCAACGCCCGGCTGAAGAGGTTCGATGATTCGACCTCGACGCAGGTTCTTGTCGTGATTCTGCCCACCATCGGCCAGAATGCGCTGGAAGATGTCAGCCTGAAGATTGTGGAAGCCAACAAGGTCGGGCGGAAGGGTAAGGATAACGGCGTGCTGCTGCTGGTGGTGAAGAACGACCGCCTCATGCGCATCGAAGTGGGTTATGGGCTGGAGGGCGTCCTCACCGATGCGCTCTCTGCCGAGATTATCCGGCATGAAATCACCCCGCGCTTCCGCACCGGCGATTATGCCGGCGGGATCACCGCGGGTGCAGATGCAATCATGAAGGCCACGCGGAACGAATACAAAGCCGATCCGAAGGCGGAGACCAGGGGGAAGCCGAACGGGTTCCCCGTCCTGCTGATTGTCTTCATCATCTTCATTGTTCTCTCTCGGCTTCGCCGGGCCACGCGATTCTTTGGCGGCTGGGGAGGCTTTCCGCCGATGGGTGGCGGGTTCGGCGGAGGCGGAGGTTTCGGCGGCTTTGGAGGAGGCTCGGGCGGCGGAGGCGGATTCAGCGGCGGGGGGGGATCGTTCGGCGGAGGCGGCTCAAGTGGCAGCTGGTGATCATTCATGACGGCGAAACAGATGCGACGCAACAGAGTTCAGCCCCCGGATATTTCTTCTCCGGAGTTTCCTGTTCCCGTCGCGCTTTTTTCCTCCCGCAGGCTGCTTGAATGCAACTCCCTGTTTGCCGAACAGTTTCTGCCCGTTGGCGAGGGGACATCCGCAGGTCTATCGCTGCAGGGATTTCTGGGGGCGCATAACGCGTCGTTCGCAAAAGAACTCGGCAGGCTCGTCGCCGCGACGGAGCCGGCCCGTTCCGCCCTCGTGCGGGAGGTCGGCCTGCCGGGACGGGAAGCGGAACGGCGATACCTTCTTTCGGTGCTGCCGGTGGTGAAAGATGAAAAGCGTGTGCTGCGGATCGTCGCACAGGACGTCACCGCGTATGCGCAGCGGACCCGCAACGCCGAGGAGGCTGAGGCGCGATATCGCATCTTCGTCGAAAACAGTGCGACGGCGCTTGCCTTGGTGCGCGATGGGATTTTCACCTATGTGAACAAAGGGCTCCTGGATCTTTTTGGTTACATGTTTCGTGAAGAGATGGAAGGGAAGGATGCCGCGCAGTTCTTCCCCGCGAAGGAACGAAAACTTGTTGCGGAGCATGCACGGACGGTGAAAGGGGCCGCGCCAGTTCCTGAACGATTTGAAGCGACGGCGCTGCGCAAAGATCGTCATCGCATGCTGCTCGAAGTCCAAACGGAGCCGTTGACGATCGACGACCAGCCCACGCTCCTCTGGCATTGCCTGGATGTCTCGCACTGGCGCGACGCTGAGGCGGCCGTCGCGCAAAAGACGCGCGAGAACGAAACGCTCGAGCATCTGCTTGATGCCATCCACAGGTCGGTCGATCTTGCCGATGTGCAGCGGCTGACGCTTGTCGCCGCGATCCGCTGGCTCGGCTACGAATGCGGCGGGGTGTTCATGCCCGGCCCGGATGGCAAGAGCTATCTCCTGGAGACCCACGAGCGGCTCCCCGCCCCGCTGCTGAGCGCTTTGCACGAGTTGCCGGCCGGTGAGGGTCTGATGGGGTATATTGCCAAGACTGTCGAGCCGGTGCGCGTGACCCTTGAAGAGTATCCAGCCCATCTCCCTTTCCGGTCGCTGTTTGAGACGGAGCATATCCATGCCCTGGCGTTTCTTCCGCTCGTGCATCAGGAAAAGCTGGCCGGAGTGCTGATGCTGCTGACGTCCAAGGTGCAGGATGCCCCGGCGCACCATCCGGCGTTTCTCGAGGTAGTGTCCCGCCATCTGGGATTCGCTCTGGAGAAGGCCGTCACGTATGCCGGGATCCAGCGACGTGCCGACGGCTACCAGAATGCCATCGAACAGCTTGCGAGTATTGTGTACGTGGCTGCGCCGGCCGGGACCTTTCTCTATTGCAGTCCGGTGGCCGAAGCAATAACGGGCTACAAGGTGCGGGAGCTTGCCGCGACGCCCGACGCGTGGCGTGCGATCGTTCATCCGGATGACCGTTCCACTGCGGCCGGGCGCATCAGCCGCCAGGCGGCAGAAGAAAACGCGTTCTCCCTGGACTACCGGATCCTGCCAAAAGGAAAGGCGTCGTACATCCGTGTCCGCGACAGCATATGCTACACGCGGGGGGCGGATGGGGGCGTACAGACGATACACGGCTTGATCACGGTGCTTGCCGACCAGCCGGAGATCCAGAGGGATGCTGCGGCGTTGCAGGAGGTACGGCAGCAGTTGACGGATGAACAGCACAGGGGCATGCAGCTGCTCCTGCTGAACGAGATCGGCAGCGGACTGAACGGCGCCCTGGATCGCCAATCGGCGCTCGAACTCGTGCATGCCCGTCTTGCACCCAGGCTGCGCATCGACGCGTTCGGGTATGATGCGCTGGCTTCCCCGCCCGACATTCTGAAGCGCATTTTCACCACGCTCGGTACACTTCCCCCAGACGTCAACGAACCGCTGTCTCTCAGCGAAGGGGCGCTCCCCGGCGATCATCCGTTCCGCCCTGTGCTGGAGACCAGCGAGCCTTTTGTCGGCACGACGCCGGCATTCGGATCGGTGATCGCGGTAGTTGTCAGCGTCCGGGGGAGGATGGATGGGATTCTTTGGGTGGCAAGGGAGGACGACGAGGCCTTCACGGCATCTGACTTGCGTCTTGTACAGAGTATTGCTAGTTTGTTGTCCACTGCGCTCGAACGCATCGGCATGAGTGAAGAGGCACTGACGAAGGCGCGAGGGATGGTGACGCGAAATGAGGAGTTGAACCGTTTCGCACATGTTGTCGCACATGATCTGAAAGAGCCGCTGATCGCCGTCGAAGGGTACACAAAGCTCGTTCTTGAGGATGCCGGCGACGGACTGGACGCAACCTCCCGCGATCATTTGCAGGCGGTGATGCGCTCCAGCACGCGGATGAAGAGCCTCATTGACGATCTGCTACTCCTCGCGAGTGTCGGCCATACGGCCGGACGGGAATCGACTGTGGCGGTGGGACCATTACTCGACGGGTTGTCGCACGACCTGGAATTCTTCTTCCAACAGCGCCACGCGCGCCTCGAAATCTCCCCCAATTTGCCTTCCGTCCGTTGCGACGCCACCGAGCTCGGCATTGTCTTCCGGAATCTCATCGTAAACGGCATTCGCTATAACCGGCAGGCGGCGCCCATCGTGTCCATCGGTGCCACGTGTGATAACAGTATGGCGACCTTTTCGGTGGCCGACAACGGTATTGGCATCGATCCCGCGGATGCGCATCGCGTATTTGATTTGTTTCAACGGCTTCAGTTTGTGGACGAGCAGGAAGGCACGGGGGCCGGACTTGCGATCGTCAAAAAAATCGTCGAGGCGAACAGGGGGCGCATCTGGGTTACATCCGCAGGCGGCGCAGGGTCCACCTTCTTCTTCACGGTGCCACTCCATGGATGAACAGCCTGTCGCCCGTGTGCTTCTTGTGGAAGACAACAAGGACTTTGCGAACCTGGTCCAGCTTTTCCTGAAACGCTATGCGGGGGCCGAGTTCGTGGTGACCTGGTGCCCCAATGGAAAGGATGCGCTGGAACAGGTTATGGGGCAGCCCGGATTCGACATCGTCTTGATGGACTATTTCCTCCCGGGTAAGAACGGCATTGAAGTGACGCGCGATATCCGTGAGCGCGGGATCATGATCCCCGTCGTGTTCCTGACGGTGAATAAGGATTTCAACCTTGCTGTGGAAGTGCTCAAACTGGGCGTCGAAGACTACCTCGTCAAGGAGGAAATCTCCACTCCGGTCCTTCCCAAAACCATCCTGAGTGTCATCGAACGCCAGAAGTTGCGTGATGAACTCACGTCGCTGGAGATCTCCCAGAAACGGCTTCAGGTGATCCAGGAACTGGTGATGAAAATCACCGGCGAGCTCCGCGCTCCGATGGATGGCATGCGTGTCGGCGTGGATGGGCTGCTTGCGACGCACGGTGAGGACAACCTGCGGGCCTATCTGGTGATTATTCGCGACAATCTGATCCGGATAGAGAAGAAGATGGTCCGCTTGCGGGAATTGAAAACCGACAAAACCATTCCGTATATCCGCGACATCCGGATGCTGGACCTGTCAGACGAGATACCGCAACCATGAACTTCAGAATCGCACTTGCGCAGATCGATTCCGTGCTCGGTGATGCGGAGAAGAACGTTGCCCGCCATTGCGAGGCGGCAGCACGCGCCCGGGAGGCGGGCGCGCAACTTGTGGTCTTTCCGGAATTGAGCCTGACGGGATATTCGGTCAAGGATTTGAACTGGGATCTCGCGATCCGGCCCGATCGGCCGCCGGAATCGTACAGGCCGTTGCTCGAGATGAGCAGGGAGATCAGTATTCTCGCCGGCGGCATTGAGGAGGGGGAGACGTTCGGCATGTACAACTCCGCACTGCTATGTGAAGAGGGGCGGATGCGCAGCGTGCACCGGAAGACCTACCCGCCCACCTACGGCATGTTCGAGGAAATGCGGTACTTCAGCCGGGGGAACACCGTGCGGGCTGTGGACACCCGTGTCGGCCGTCTCGGCGTCCTTGTGTGCGAGGACCTGTGGCATATCGGGCTTCCGTATCTCCTCGCACTGGACGGTGCTCAGGTGCTGATATCGCTGACGGCAAGTCCGACGCGTCTGGGGGGAGATGAAGGTACGCTCCGGTCGGCGGAAGTGAACGGCGAGCACCATCGCACCTACGCGCGGCTGCTCTCCGTGTATCTGGCCTTCTGCAACCGGGTGGGCTTTGAAGACGGCGTGAATTTTTGGGGAGGTTCGGCGGTTATCGGTCCGTCGGGAGATCTGAAAGCCGGTGCGCGGCTGTTTGATCCCGATCTGATCGTTGCGGACCTGGACGATGGGGAGATCCGGCGCGCACGCCGGTTCTCGCGTCATGCTGTGGATGAGGACCCGGAGCTGGTGCAGCGGGAGCTGACGCGCATTCTCCGGCGCTGACATCTGTTTCCGGAAGGAGGCAGGGGTGACGGTAAGGTTGGGGACCGTTCAGATGCCAAGGAAGAGTCTGTGAGCGAGATAATCGGGAAGTCCTGCTGCGAAGATGGCGGCTGCAGTCGCTTCGATATCGTACTCAATCCGGAGCACCTCATAGGTATTGCGTGTGGTATCCAGCAAGCCGAACGAGGCCCGGGGGTTCCCATCTCGTGCCTGTCCCACGCTGCCCACGTTAATCAAGTATCTCCGGTCATTGCGGAACATGTTCACCGTGCCATCTTCACCGACGATAACCGGGATATGGGTATGGCCGATGAAGCAGATACGCGTGCCGAACGCATCGAAACACCTGTGGGCATCGGGCCACGCAAAGATGTAGCGCCAGTCTTCGGGATGGAGGGGGGATGCGTGAGCGAGCGTTATGTCGTCCTGGACGACCAGCAGCGGGAGATCGCGGAGGTACTCGGCATTTTTCCGCGTCAAGTGCTTTCTGGTCCAGCGGATCGCATTCTTCCCGTAGGTGTTGAAGTGCTCCAGCGGGACTTCTCCAATGGCTCCGCTATCGTGGTTCCCCTTGACTACTGCGGCGCATCGCTCCCGAACCAAAGCAATACATTCGTTCGGCGATGGCCCGTAGCCAACGATGTCCCCCAGACAAAAAATGCGGTCCGTGCCGAGTTGATCGAGTACCTCGAACGTCCGCGTGAGGGCCGGCAAATTGGAGTGAATGTCGGAAATAACAGCTATACGCATGGCCCAGTTCGATATCGTCTGAAAAATCTACGAAATATTGCGTCATAAGCAAACGGAGCGACCTATGCCATTTCAGAAGAATGTACTGACGCTGGATGTGATGAAGGAAGCGCACCGCATCGCCGGGCGCATCCAAACCCAGGTACAACAGGTCCTCCACCGGCGCGGAGCGGTTGTTGCGGTCTCAGGGGGGCTGGACAGTGCGGCGTGTGCGGCGCTATGCACGCTGGCGTTGGGGAAAGACCGTGTGCAGGCCCTCCTGCTTCCTGAACGTCACTCCTCCCCCGAATCCACCGCGCTCGGCCTCGAGCTGGCCGGGGCGCTCGGGATCGAGGCGGTCACAAAGGATATTACGCCAATCCTGGAACAGGCGGGCTGCTACAGGGCGCAGACGGAAGTAGTGCAGTCGCTGTTTCCGGAATCCGATGCGCGCTGGACGTACAAGATCAGCATGCCGTCGTTAATTGACCAGGACCGTCTGAACGTCCCAAGGTTGACAGTGCAGAAACCGGGCGGAGAAACAATGAGCGCGCGTCTGGGGCGCGATGGCTACCTCAAATTAGTGGCGGCCACCAACTTCAAGCAGCGCATCAGAACGATGGAGGCGTACTTCTACGCCGACAGTCGCAACTTTGCCGTCTGCGGCACCCCCAACCGGCTCGAATACGACCAGGGCTTCTTTGTCAAAGGCGGCGACGGTCTTGCGGACTTCAAGCCCATTGCGCATCTCTACAAGACACAGGTGCGCGCTATCGCCGCGGCCCTGGGTGTGCCGCGGGCAATCATTGAGCGCACGCCTACCACAGACACGTTCCCGCTCAGCCAGGGACAGGATGAGTTCTATTTTGGCGTTCCGCACGACGTCATGGATCTGGCCCTGTACGGCTGCAACAACGGGTATCAGGCGTCGGAAGTCGCTGCGGCGTTGGAGCTTGACCCTGAAATTGTGGAACGGATCTACCGCGACATCGTCGGCAAGCGCCGCACGACGCTCCCGCTGCATCTGCCCGCGTTGCTTGCGGGTGACGTGCCGGAAATCGACCGTTTGAAGGAGCAGGCATTGTGTGTGGAATAGCCGGCATAGTGCATTTCGACGAACGGCGACCACCGCCAGATCTTGACCTGCTCCAGGCAATGGCCCGGCAGCTACGTCACCGCGGTCCAGACGACGCGGGGATCTACCGTG
>PMCM01000313.1 GCA_003154155.1 Ignavibacteriota bacterium
TGATGAAGAGATCCAGCTCTCCCAACGCCGCGGCGGTTTCGGCGAAATCCCCCAGATCCTGTGACAGATCGACTACCCTCGATCCGGGAGGGGATGCATGAAGTTCCGACGTGGCAGGACCCTTCTGGAGCGAAAACAGTGTCACCCCCGGCATGCCAAACAGGGGCGCGAAGTCGGCAAACCGGCAGGCACGATGACGGTTGTTTTCCTGATTGGGATTTCCGGACCAGACGATGCCGACCTTGAGGGTGCCGCCATGCGCCGCCAGGGCTGCCCGCCAGTGGCGGGCGGCCGAGGGATTGACCTCAAGATACGGAACCCGCGAGGGGACATCATCCACTGTCGTCCGGAAGATCCGCGGCAATGACATCAACGGACAATGCACATCAAAAGGTGGCAGGAGCGAAGGTGACACGTACACGCCCTGCGTGTCCGGGAAGCCGGCCAGAAGCCGTGCAAGCTCCGGAGGCACGCCGAGCAGCACGCGTGCACCGCGCGCCGCAACCATCGGTACGTACCGGACAAACTGCAGCGTATCGCCGAAGCCCTGCTCGGGATGAAGTAAAATGGTTTTGCCGCGGATGTCCTCCCCGGTCCAGAGCGGCTGGTGAAAGCTCCACTTTCTCGTCAGGAACCCTTCGGTGCGCCAGCGGTATTCAAATTCCTCCCATCCGCGGTGATAGTCCCCGAGCAGAAGGAGAAGGTCGGCGTGGTGCCAGTGGATGTCGCTGTTTTCCGGGGCGAGGGTCAGCGCACGGTGAAAGGCGGCATCGGCATCGCCAAAACGTCCCGTCCGTTGCGAGGTTATGGCAAGCCGAAGGGCGATGTCGGCGCTGTCCGGTTTGAGCGCCATCGCCCGGTGCAAGTGCGCCAGCGCACGCTCAAACTGCCAGAGATGAAACAAGGCGACNNCATGTGCCGAGATGCACGAAGATTTCCGCCACGCCCGGGTTCGACTCCCCGAGCCTGCGGTACAGACGTTCCGCCTCTTTCCAGCGGCCGACCTCCCGGTATGCGCGGCCAAGCAACAGCCCGGCGTTCAGGAACCCGGGCTGATGACGCAGGATTTCAATAAGATCGGGGAGCGCTTGCAGCGAATCGCCTGCACGCATCCGGATGACGGCACGGTTGAACCGCGCCTCCAGCCGCATCGGATCGGCCTGAATCGCAAGATCGTAGCTGTCGCCGGCAAGATCCGTCCGGCCGAGTGCTTCGTATGTCAGTCCGCGGTTGAAATATGCTTCCGCAAACACCGGTTGCAGCCTGATGCTTTCATTGAATGCCAGCAACGCTTCGTCCAACGCGCCCTTCTGCCGCAGGGCATTCCCAAGGTCGTTGAAGATTTCCGGAACCTCCGGCGCAAACTGCGCGGCGGCCTGCAGCAAATGCAGGGCGGCATCAAAGTCCCCCTGCTGGCTCCGCAACACGCCGAGACACCGGAGCGCGGATACGTTGGCCGGTTCCATCTCCAGCGCGGCACTGTAAAGCCCGGCCGCAGCGTCCAGCCGTCCGGCATGGTGCTCGTTCAGGCCCTGCTGCAGGAGCTGAATCGTGTTCATGCGCGTTCCCCTCCTGCCATCCGGCACAGGGCATCTGTGACCCGGGCCATGACCCCAGGCCAGTCGCCGGGATGCTGCTGGCGGAAGATCCGCATCGACGGATACCACGGCGAATCGGTCCTCTGCTGCATCCATCGCCAGTCACCGCCGAAATTCAGCAGCAACCAGACCGGCAGACCAAGCCCGCCGGCCAGATGGGCGAAGGACGTATCAATGGAAATGATAAGATCAAGCGTGCTCATGAGTCCGGCAACTTCACCCAGATCCCCAACCTCCGCGCCATGATGCCGCAGCAATGCGGCATCATGCTCACCGGGAGGAGACGTGTGCAGACTGTGAAACTCCACACCGGGGACCGAGAGCATGTCCGTGAGCAACGCTTCGGGAACGCAGCGCCGGCGGTTGTTGCTGTGTGCGGGGTTTCCGGCCCAGGCCAACCCGACACGCAGCTCTCCCCCGCGTGCACCGGTGATCCGCTGCCATCGGGCGGCAATCTCCGCATCAACGTTCAGGTACGGCACCTGTGCGGGAATCGACGACGGCGTGATTCCCAGAATGCGGGGAAGGCTGAATACCGGACAGACCAGATCCACACCAGTACTCGCGGCCTGCGGGTCAACACAAATGCCGGCATCCGGCAGAGCACGGAGAAGACGGCGGAGCCCGGGCTGGCAATCGATGAGAACGCGCGCGCCCATCCGGACAAGCGCGGAGACAAACCGGACGCACTGGAGGATATCACCCATCCCCTGCTCCTGATAGATCAGCAGGGTCTTGCCAATGAGAGGTTCTCCCTGCCATTCGGGGATCTCTGTGTACCGGCGGGGATTCTTTCCATCGGCCGTCCGGAAACGCCATTCATATTCCTGCCATCCTTCGCCGTACCCACCCCGCTGGAGAAGGGCCACGGCGAGATTCAGGTGCGCTTCGGCAAAGTCCGGGCGCAGGTCAATCGCGGTGCGCAGGACGCTGATCGCCTCCGTGGTGCGTTCTGTCAGCAGAAATCCGATTCCCCGGTTCACCAGCGCTTCGGGAAACGCCGGCCTGAGCCGGAGTGCCTCCGCAAATTCGTGATCGGCTTCTTCATAGCGGTCGAGCGCCAGCAGTGCGCCGGCCAGGTTGTAATGTGTGCCGGCCTCCGCCGGAGCCGCGGCAACCGCATGACGATAGCTCTCCTCCGCTTCTCCGGGCCGGTCCAGCTGCAACAGCAGATGGCCGCGGTTCATGTGTGCGGCGGCATGGTACGGCGCGTCGCTGACGGCGCACCCATAGGCGAACAGCGCACCGCCCACGTCACCCCGTTCTTCAAGCGCCCGTCCGAGATTGTTGTTCAGACCCGGGAGGTGCGGATCCACCATACCTGCCTGCCGGTAGACAGCCACGGCTTCCGTGAAACGGCGGAGATCGAGGAGGACATTGCCGAGGTTGTACAGCACGAGCGGGTCGCGGGGCGCAAGTTTCGCCGCAGTCCGGTATGCCGCCACGGCCGCTTCCTGATTTCCCCGATCGCGCAGGACCTTGCCAAGATTGAACCACCCGTCGGCCGACGCGGGCTTCTGCGCCAGGTAGCGCCGGAGCAGCCGTTCGCCTTCGGGAAGATCTCCCGCAACACACGCGGCGACGGCGGATCGCCAGAGGCTATCCGGCGAAGAGACGGCTGCCGGACCGGTGCGGCCGGTATGGAAGGTGCCCGGGTTCATGATGCGGTATCCGGAAACGCCTGGACGTGTGAACGGTCCCTCACCTGCGCGATGCGTGCCTCGAGGATGTCATCGCCGGGCCGGAGTTCGCGCAGGAGACGGAAAACGCGCTCGGCGCCTTCACCGTTTCCCGATGCCAGAAGGCCCGTTGCCTGTTCGAGTTTCATTTTGATGATGCTGTGGTCGCGGTGCACGAGATACAGTTCAAACCCCGGAGGAATCTGTTCCAGCACGACGCCGCAGCGCAACAGGAGACCGCTGTGCAGCCGCTCGCACACCTGCGCCGCAACCTGCACACTGCGGTGCAGATGCGGAATGCCGTCCATGGCGAGGATCTGATCCACCACATGCCGGCGGTAGAGTCCGGCCAAACCCTGCAGAAAATACGGGTAGGTCGCCCCCACCATGTCGTCGTACCCGAGCGCGCGGGTCAGCCCGGTGTAGTATTCCAGGAATCCCCCCGCCACATCGTACGGCACCAGGTTGCCCAGAACGCCCACAGCCGGCTGCCGCGCCATGAGATCGCCGAGCGTATCCAGCCATGCGACATCGTGAAACCAGTGATCATCATGCATGAGCAGATACTGCTCGTATGCCGGCAGCCGTTTCAACATGTTGTCAAAATTCGCCAGATCGTGGCCCGTATTGGGGCGCAGGAAGAGATGTTCGGGCTCGAGACGTTCGATGAAGCGTAACGCCTCCGGGTCGGTTCCGTTGAATCCGACGGCCAGGTCGACCCTGTGACGCTGGGCCCGGAATACCGGATTGAAACAGTAGCGGTCAAGATGACGCCACGTCCGCTCGGATGTCGCCACACATACCACGATATGTCTCTTTTCGGTCAACAGTGCTCCCTTGTGCCTTTTCTCGTTGAAGCTGCTCCTCATCAAGGGCATTGTGCCTACCTCGTGAAACGCTCTCCATCCCAAGGAGGAATGGCTCGTTCCTACAACGAGGAACGGCATTATGCCAGTACAGCCTGTGCAACGGTGTGGGGCGACAATGCCCCGAGAAACTGCCGCGCCGTTCGCGCCCAGGTGAGCACACGCATATCCTCCGCCGCCCGCGCGCCGACGGCCCTGATCTCGCTCCGGTGATGGTACGCCCACTCCAGCCGTTCGACGATCTCTTCGAGCTGCGGTTCTTCCCAGATGGCGAGCGGACGGCCGTCCGATGAAAGCGACAGTGATCGCATCTGTGTCAGCATCAGGCTGTTGCTCGCGGTCAGGATGTCTTTGTGCCCGGTATTGTACGACGCGGCCACCGGCTTGCCACAGGCCATGTATTCCATCATGACAAGGTTGGTTCCCCCCTCACAGCGGTTGGGGAAGAGCCCGATATCGGTGTTCCTGTAGATGCGGGTCATCATGATGTTGGGATACGGAGGAAGCGTGATCACATCCCCGGGATCGATCCCGTTGTCGATCAGCGTGCGCTGTATCAGTGCATGGTAATCTCCGGATGCGGGTGTGAACCGGATGTGCGGCGAGGCACACATGGTCTGCATGCTCGCGGCCCAATGGTTGTACCAGCTGTTGACCAGCATGACGTCGGGATGGCGGTCATGCAGCACTTTGAAGGCCTTCAGCACGAGATCCTGCCCCTTCCGGAGCTCGAATTTCCCCCCGGAAAAAATGACAAACCTGTCCTGGAGATATTCCTTGTCCGCATGCGTGGCATTGAAGATGGTGGCATCCACACCCTGGATCACCGTTTCCACGTTGGTCAGCCCGTTCGCCCGGAGCACCTCTTCACACCAGGTCGAGCCGGCCACCACGAGATCGTACGACCGCCGGCCTGTCTCGATGAACTCGGGGGCGAGTATGTTCTCCTCGAAAAACGTGTAGCCGACGGTCCAGGATCCCCGCAAGCCCGGAATTGCGGGCCGGAGAGTCTTGTCCATAATGTTCTGCAGCAGCGGAAACGGCAGCGAAGTGATCGCACCGGTCCTGATCGCCTGCGCTTCGTCGTCGGGTAGAAGCGTACTCTTCAACAGGCGGAAATCGAATTCATCCTGAATGTTCTGGAACTCCAGCCCCTCGGTGAGGAGACGGACCTCGTCCAGCCGCGAGAGCTCTTTCACGATATATTTCCCGCACACGCCCCAACCGTGGAAGCTTCCGGTGGGAAGTACCGTGTAGATCATGCCATGCCTCCGCCGATCTCATTCCGCCGTACCCGGATGATGTACTGGAATGCATAGAGTTTCTGGAGGTCATCGGGGGTCGCCTGCTTGATGACGACCTTTCCCAGATCGATATCGCGCGGAAAGTCGCCACCGGCGGGTATGTTTGCATCGAAGACACTGAGCACCTTCTCGACGGTATATCCGTTCCGGACAAACATCTGGCCGATTTCGAGGATGGTGAAAAACCTGATGTGCGTGGCATCGAGAAACCCCTGGCCGGTGTATGTCCAGGCGCCCATCAACAGATTGTGAATCAGGCGGATGTTCTGCACGTTCGGAATACTGGCAATCACCCGTCCTCCGGACACAAGATACTCATGGAAGTTGGCGACGACCTTCCAGGGATCGTAGAGATGTTCCAGCACATCGGCGCAGATCACGACATCGAACGAGTGTTTACGGATGCCATAGCATTCCGGATCCATCTGTTCGATATCGCCCGTGGCCACATGATCCAGCACGTGCCGGGCATCCTGTGCAGCGTCCCGGTCGAGCTCAATGCCGCAGTAATACACACCGGGGTACCGTTGTTTGATGGCGGCACCGGTTGCGCCACACCCGCACCCGATCTCCAGCACCCGCTGGAAGGGAAAATCCAACAGCCCGATCACATCGCCACGCGGGCGGTCCTGGTACTTCTCGCGGTGATTGGGCTGCAGCGGAGAAAACGCAGGCATGACGCTCATTATCCCATTCCTCCCTCCGGAAACGACGCGGCCAGCTCCCGGCGCAGGTGCGCGGCTTCTTCGTTGCGCCCTTGCTGCTGCAGTGTATCAGCCAGCCCTCTGCCGTACGACGACCAGAGCGTACGAAGCAGTGCGGGGTTCATCGATGTGGCTGCAACCCGCTCCCATTTCTGTTTGAACAAGGCCCGGTTCCGTTCCAGGATCTGGCCTGCGGTTTCCTCACGCCGCATATACCGTATCGTGCGCAGGGCGCGGATCGAGCCGCTCCATTCATGATCGTATGCGGTGGTGGGCACCACGTAACATTTCCATCCGCGCTGCCGGCACTGCAGCCCCAGATCCCATTCCTCAAAGTAGCAAGGGGTGAACTGGGGATCGAAGTGCAGCCCTTCACGCGCGAACAGGGACGTCTTCACGGCGAACAGAAAACCCGACACGGCATCCACCTCGATCGGTGCCGGGAAGCTGCCCCGGTCCAGATACAGGATGTCCTTCAGGGTGTCGAAATGGAAAAAACTTCCCTGCGGGCCTACGACCGCGGCGTCAGGCAATTCCGTCAGGGCCGACTCCAGCGCCTCAATGGTCTGCACGCCGATATGCACATCCGCGTTGAGCACGAACGTGACAGGGGCTTCGCTCATGTCGATGCCGATGTTCCACGCCCGGGAGACACCGACGTTGTGACTCATCACCGCGGCATAGTCGATGCGCGGGTGATGCCGGAATTGCGCCGCCATCTCCTCCGCGTTGAAGACGACGATCACATCCCCCTCCACCTCCTGCAGATCCGTAAGCAGCGTGGTGATGTTGTACTGGCTCGCGGGGGACATGTCCAGCACCGGGATCACGAAGCTCCGCCGGGGTCCGGGGATCGCTGTCGGACGGGCGGCCGAGGTCGCTGCAACCCGCGGGAGCAGCCGGATGGATTGTTCCCGGAGCTCCGCCGCCGTAAACGTATCAGGCTTCCCGCCTAACGACACGGCAAGCAGGTCCTCGAGGCGGTGCGCATACGTGTGTGCCGCGTGGACGACGGCCCGGCCCCGCGCGGCGATGCGCTCACGTTCCTCTTCGTGATGCATATAATACGAGACGGCATCGAGTATGCCGCTGTCGGTATACATGCCCAACTCTTCCTTGTCGTGAAACAGCTCCTCCTGCCCGCTGTTGGCGGCGAGGTCGGTCAGCAGGAAGGTCCCGGTGGACAACACCTCGAACAGGCGCATGTTCAGGTCGTTCCTGATTGCATTGTTGAATACAATGCGGGACTTCGCAAAAAAGTCCGCCATGTCGGTCCAGAAACAGCGTTCATACACCACCCGGAAACTGCGCTCGATGGTATTCAGCAGCGACACCCGCCGGTCGGTATTGAGCGACCCGACGAAGCCGATATCGTACTGTTTGATCCTGGTGGACTGCCGGTGAATCTCGGGATCACATCCCAGCGGAAGCCAGTGAACGGATCTGTTCCCCGCATCACGGAACGCCTGCAGATATTCCCGCTGCGCAATGAACACATGATCGAACTGCTGGGCCCACCGGACGTGCCAATCCAGGTTGAGATGGCTGTCAATAAGGTAGCACGCCTTCGGCACGGTGACCGCATCGAGGTTCAACGGGAAGTGCCCCGTGATGGATTCGACCCAGAGATAGAGATCCGGACGGAGCGATTCCGGAATGCGCTGCCACAGGACGCGCATGTCCGGTTCGCTCTCCGTCGGAATGTCCTGATCATGCAACGGGAGCTTCATGTTCTCGAGATGCCAGGCGGTGATCAGGCTTGGGTGCATTTGCGGGCCGATACTCACCATCTGGTGACTTGCACGCAGGGCGCGCTCAAAGTAGACCGCGGTCGTAACCGGATAGTACACGTAGGCCAGCAGGACCCGGGCGTTGATGCTTGCGTGCACTGACGGCGCTTCGGAATGCGTGAGAGATTTCATACCGGTATCTGTTCCTTTTCATCGATAATGGCGGTGACGCATTCTGCAAATCGTTCCATTCCGGCCCGGCGAAGATCCCGGCTCAGATTGGTAAAAAAGGCATCCGCGCGTATCTGCTGCTGTTCGAGTGCATGCACCAGAGATGCAGCTTCAGCCGGATGCCCGTCGCATGCCAGCGCCGCCGCAAAGGCGAGCTGTCCGAAAAGATAGTCCGGCGTCCGGTGGGTGAACTCCCGGAGAACGTTCATGGCCCCCGCCACATTGCCGCACATCAGCTCGGCAAGCGAGAGTTTGACGGGTGCTTCCCGGAGCCCGGGGTCATGTACCGTCGCGGTGGCAAGCATGGCGCGTGCGTCGGCCCAACGCTCCAACGCATACAGGCTCACGCCCAAGCCCAGTTCCGCGCGCGCGTGCGCCGGTTGGAGTTCCAGAAAGCGCTGCCAGAGCGGAACCGCCGCATCGTGATTGCCCAGCTCCTGCTCCTGTGCGGCGAGCTCCAGCAACGCCCGTGCATCGGTCAGTGTCCCTTCCTGCAATTTCTTCCTCCCCAGCACGGCATACTGCTCGGCTTTCCTCCGCGTGCGCTCTTCATCCAGCCGCCCGTAGTGATGCACCGGCACCCCGGTGCGTACCAGCGGTACGCCGGCTTTCTGCAGGGAATCCTCCACCACTTCATGAAGCGGATGACGGAAACGGATATCCGGCCGGTTGGGGAACAGCCTCACCTTGTCGCTGCCAATCCACCCGGTGCCCGCCTCTTCGGCATACCGGCCGTCGTTCTTCTGCCACCCCTGCAGGTCCATTGCACGCACGTAATTCCGGGTGGTGAAGACAATGCCCGCACCGGCCCCCGCGTGCGCCGCGGCAAGTCGCAGAAGCTGCGCGCCATCCTGTGGCGCAATGACTTCATCGGCATCCAGCACGAGAATCCACGCGCCGTGTGCGGCGGCGAGCCCGGCGTTCCGCGCTTCGGCATAGTCGTCCGCCCAGGGGTGCGCAATCACTCGCGCCCCCATCGCCGTAGCAATCCGGGCGCTGCGGTCCGTCGATCCGGTGTCGACCACGATGATCTCGTCGACAATGGCCAGAACGCTTGCCAGGCACCCGGCCAGAACTTCTTCCTCGTTCTTCACAATCATGCACAGTGTGATCCCGCGCCCGCCTGCGGTCGATAGAGGACCTTCCTCACTCCTGAGTGCGACGGCGGCGTCGAGCAGGTCCTGATCAACACCGAAGGTGCCCAGTGTCCGGGCAGCCTTCCGGGCTGCTTCCGCTTTCCTGTCCAGTGCCGTCAGAAGCGCAATGTTCCAGTACGCGAGCCTCTTGTGCCGCGGGAAATGCTGCAGCGCCTCCTGCACCAACGCCTGCGCGCCATCATGCTCCTGGCCGCCGTCCCGTGACTGACAGAATCCGTCAATGATCTCGGTTGTGGTCGGACGGAGCACGAATGCCCGTTCGAGAGAAATACGTGCGCCTCCTTTGTCGCCTGCGGCCCATTGCAGCGCACCCCGCTGTGCATGCGCTTCGGCGTACGCGGGATCAGCCGCAACTGCCCGCTCAACGAATTCTCCGGCCGTCCCGGCATCGCCTTCGTCCAGGGCGATCATGCCCAGGAGCAGGAGCGCCGGGGCGGAATGTTCTCCCAGGCTCAGGGATTTCTCGGCACACTGACGGGCGACCGCCAGCTCTCCGATCCCTTCCATGGCGAAGCCGGCAATATGCAGCCATACAGGATCGCGCTTCACGCTGTCGGGCGTGTCGCCGATCAGAGTGGAAACGTCTTCGAATCGCCGGGCCCGGAGGAGGAGCCAGGCCAGTGCGGTGTGGAGTTTCGGACTCTCAGGGAACCGTTCGATTTCCCTCCGGAGACGCGATGCTGCTTCGTCAACCCTTCCCGCATATTCAAGCGCCCGGGCTTCATCCAGAGCGACCAGCACCGCCCGTGTCAGACGCTCCATGGGGTCGCCGGCATTGGCCGGTGGCGCCGCAGCCGTATGGAAAGGCACACACGTGTCACGGATGCGCTCACCGTCGTCCTCCCCGTCTCGAACGAACACGACGTCTCCTGCCGCCACCGTCTCAAATCCGGCAAGCAACGTGCGGTACACAAAACCGGCGGGTTCAGTCTGCGCATGGTCGGCGGCATCATGCATGACCCCGGCCCAACCAAGCAGTGATGCAGGAAACATCAAGCACGCTTCCGGGACGCTTTCCATGGCGAAACGCCTGCCGGCGAATTTTTGCCCGAATCCCTCCTGCGTGACCTGCAACGCGTCCAGCGATCGCCGTTCGACCACGACGGGTGCGACAAGTCCGATGTTCGGGTTCTCCCCGAGCGCGGATGCCAGCAACGCGGCCCAGCGGGCCGGAAGACGGTATCCATCCCGGACAATGCATATCTGCGCGCCGCGCGCCAACCGCAGCGCCAGGTTGCACGCATGCGCTGCTGTGTCGCCTTCTGCGGCACGAACGGCAGTGACGCCGTCACGCCCGTCCTGACCCATGATCCACTGCCGTACTTCGTCGCCGGCGTGCAGATCCACAAGGATAATCTCGTGCGTCTGCTCTTGTCCACTGCGCAGCGCAGCGACGAATTCTTCGGCGCGCGGGACGTCGCGGCCGGACATGAGTGCGATGATCGTGAGAGCGGGACGTGCAGGGGGATCCGTTTCCGGTGCCGCCCCCGCATGGGTAACAAGCGTGTTCACCAGTGTTTCGAGTTCGTTCCATTCGCGCTCCACCGGACGTTCCGCAGCTGTCGCGGCACCGCCTGCGACCAGCGCGGCACGCAGCGCCGCGTCGCCGAGCAAACGCGTAATCGCCTCAGCAATTTCGCGCGGCGAACCAACCGGCACAAGCAGCGCATTCCGTCCGTCGACACAATACTCCTGCGCCCCTTCGGTTGCCGTGCACACGACGGGAATCCCCGCAGCCATGGCCTCCAGCGGGGGACGCGGGCATGAATCGTAGTGCGATGCATAGACAAGCAGGTCCGCCGTGCCGTAGAGCGCGGTCTTGCGCGCATCGTCCGGCGCCTGATGAAATTCACACGGATACTCCCGGAAAATCTCGGGCGGCGTGTTGGAGATGCGCACCGCGGTGAACGCAACACCTCCGGCGGTAAGGATCTCCAGGGCGGCCCGAATGTCGCCGATCCCTTTGAATGCCAGCGGCTCGAGCGCCGTTCCTGCTGTGTCGGGACCGACGATCAGGATGCGCGGCGGCTGAACCGGGACCTCACGTTCCACCGGATGGAAGACCCGTTGATCCACGCACACCGGGAGGATGCCGTCCACTTTCCGTTCCGCCATCGCCATGATCCTGCGGGCCAGCACCTGCGAATTTGCAACGACGGTGACACCCTGCAGGCGATATGAGGCGACAGACATCTTGTGCATCCGGACCGCCTGCGCCGATTCTACGCCGTTGGTGAAGGCAAACTGGTCCCCCTGCGCAACATACAGCTTCACCGGAGCGTCCACGGCGGGTAGCTCAAGGGCATTGAGAAAATATGTGGCAATGACAACGTCAGACGGAGGTACCGCCTGTGCCATGGGCATGCCGGGGTGCACGCGGATGATCCGCGGCGCGAGCGTGATCCAGGAGGGGGGTTCGGAATACGTCACAATGGTCACTTCGTGGCCGCGGGCCGCAAGCGCGTTGGCCTGCGCCAGCAGCGTCTGGTTGCCGCCCGTGACGCCCAGAAGATTATGGATGAGATACGTAATGCGCAGATGCCGCGTCTGTGTGCTCACGCTGCCGTCCCGTTGGTGCTCGTTTGTGCGAATCGTTTCTTCGGCCCACGCCAGGGTGCGCCGTTCATACAGGGACGGATGATTCTGCACGATGCGCGCAATCAGATATAACCGCTTCGTGTTCGCTTCACGGAGCATCCCCTGTGGTTTGATTCGGTATGCAAACAGCGGCTCCGGCACGCGCACGCCCGTCCAGCCTTGCTCAATGCATCCGACCCAGAAATCCCAGTCCTCGTACCCTTCACGCATGGTCTCATTATAGCCGCCCACCTCGTGCCACATGACCTTGCGCAGGAGCGCGCAGATGGAGGCGGTGTTGTCCCGGTGAACGATCGTCTGCGCATCAAACGGGGGAAGCTCGAACACGTCGTTGACGACACCGAAACGCTGCATGTGCGAGTACACAAAACCGACCTGGGGCTGCTCACGCATTTCGTCCAGACACCGCGCGATGAACGTCGGAGCGATCCTGTCATCGGCATCCAGGGGCACGCAGAATTCTCCCTTGCTCGCCGCAATGCCGGCATTCCGCGCGGCCGGCAATCCTGTATTTTCCTGCTCGATGAGGCGGATGACGTGTCCGGGATGACGGCGCTGGAAATCGTGCACGACGGCGGACGTGTCGTCCGGACTCCCATCGTTGACCACGATCAGTTCCCAGTGCGCGTAGGTCTGCGCCAGGACGCTCTCCATCGCCTCGGCCAGATACTCCGACTGCCGGTAACAGGGGATCACGACCGACACCAGCGGATCGGATGGCTCGAGCACTGTGCCGGCGGCGGGGGAAGGAGCGGATTTCGCCGCCGCGATATGCGCGATCTGCGTATCGATCATGGTGATCCGCGCAGTATCCTTTGTGTCGATGAAGAGTTTTTTCATCGTCCGCAGGAGTGTGATCGCGTCTTGGTGACGCCCTCCGGTGACGCTGGCGAGCGCTTCGCGCAGCATGGCGGCGGTCACGTTCGTGAGTGCGGCTTGCCACCAGCGCTGATACCTGTTGCGATGCAATTCAAGTGCCTCCAGTGCCGTCGACCGTGCCAGGCCCGGAGGAATGGAGGGGCGCGGGTGTTCTCCGTGGAGCCGGCATGCTTCCCGGCAGAGTGCGTCCAGTCTGTCGCCCATCTGTTCGATACGAAACTCGCGGGCCACGCGATCCCGCCCTGCCTCCTTCAGCCGGGCGAGCGCCGCCGGATCACGCAGCAACGCAACGAGATGCCCGGCGTATGCCTGCACTTCCGCTTCCAGCGTCGCCGGCGCAACGAGAATCCCGGTGCCGGGCACCACCAGCTCCGCCTGCCCGCCAACGGCTGCGCCCACGACCGCCATGCCTGACGCCATCGCCTCGTATACCGTCAGCGCAATGCCCTCCCATTTCGAGGGGAGGAACAAGATGTCCGCAGCAGCCATCAATTCGTGTACCCGCACGCTGCTGACAGCCCCCAGGAATTTCACCGCCCCGGAAAGCCCGAAGTCGACGGCAGCCCGTTTCATCGCCGGCAAATCTGGACCATCGCCTGCGACAAGTGCCAGAAACGACGCTTGCTCCCGTTGCACGGCCCGAAGCGTTTCCATGAACACGCGCGGCTGCTTCTGATCCGTAATGCGGCATGGATAGAGTATCACCGGGAGATCTTCGGCAACTCCCCAATCACGCCGGCCGGCGGACCGCAGGTCCGGATCGGGGCGCCAGTAGTCGGTGTCCACGTTGGTCGTGCAGACGGCGATCCGTTCCTCCTCACCGCCTCTCCCCACCATCCATTGCTGCAAATGACCGGAAGAGACAATGTTGAGGTCGATCTGTTCCTGGAATTGGACGCCCATCCGCGGATGCCCACCGTTGTTCCAGGCCTCCTCCTCCATGTGGCAATAGTCGATGAATGTCACGTCCGGATGGTGTGCCCGCAGCCATGGCAGCAACCGGTATCCCATCTCGGAATGCGAAACCATGACGACATTGACCTGTCGGGACGAAATGAGGTACGACAGAAATCGCGGGTAGTCGTCAAGTCGAAGAAAGTTCGGGAGCGGAAACAGATCCGGAGTGATGCGGCCGAATTCGGGCAGCCAGCTTTGGTCGCCCTCCACAGTTGTGGCAAAAGTGATTTCCCATCCGCGGCGCATCAGTTCCCGTGCTGCGTCCAGGTTGAATTTGTCAGCTCCGCCCATCGTCATCCACGGGATGATGATGAGCATCCGCATCCCAAGCTTCGCCAGGAGATTCCGGGCCGGGGAATCCTCGCGCACGGTGGCGTACGGTGTATCGGTGATCGTGATTCGCGGAAAACGTCCCTGTGAGAGGTGCGGATACCGTTCGTGAACGCGCTCGGCGAAAGCCGTGCAGTGCGCGGGCCCAAGACGCTCCCAGCGGTCGGTGTGATCCGGACGCCGGCGATACCAATCGAGATATTCGGGAACCGTGTCACCCCAGTACCCCGCCGCGGCACATTTCAACCAGAAATCCCAGTCTTCAAGTCCGTCCTGCATCGATTCGTCGAACCCGCCCACCGCAGTGAAGACGTCGCGGCGTATCATCGAGCTCGTGTTCACCAGGTTCTCTTCGAGAAACGCCTCTCCTTCGTGGAAGCCCCGCCTCCACAAGTACTCCTGCGCCCCAAACCCGACCACGAAACCCTTCACGAAGCTGTGCTCGGGAAACGTCGCGAGATGCCAGAACCATTTTTCGAGCGCCGTAGGTTCGAGCAGATCATCGCTGTCCAGAAACGCCACGAAAGGAGTGCGGGCCGCGCGGACCCCGGTGTTTCGGGCTGCACTCGGACCCCTGTTCACGGGAAGGTCGATGACAGTGATGCGTACGTCACGGCTGCGGTAGTCGTCCAGAAGCGCCCGCGATGCAGCGTCCGTCGATGCATCATTCACAATAATCCACTCCCACTGCTGGAGCGATTGGCCGAAAACCGATGCCGCGGTTTCATGGAACATGCTGCTGGTGTTGAAAAACGGCGTGACGATAGAGACACACGGATCCGTTCCGGCCACGGCAGGTACATAATGGAACCGCGGACGATGTCGGGACACGGGTGTGCTGGAGTAAGCCGGCCGGCTTGGATCGATCATGGGATCATTCCTTCCACGACGGCGCGCGCAGTCTCGCGCGGCGGTAACGGTACTCCGGCCTGGACATGCTCCTGCTGTCCCAGGATGTGTGCGATGTGCCCGGGATCGCCGATACTCAGCACCGCCAGTCCATTCTTCAGGTCAGGAAACACCTCCATGACGAATCCTGCGGGCCACGCGGCCCGCCAGTTGCGCAACGCTTCCTGTTCGGGTTCGCGATTGGCGTCCCGGAGAATAATGATGGCATGCGGCGCCAGATACGGGGCGAGATGATACAACGGGGCTTCGCGACCGTACCGGAACGCCGGAGGTCCGTCAACAAGCACGAAATCGAACCGGACGTCCTGAGGAATCTGCCGGGTGTACGATGGATGGTATGTGGTAAACACCCTGCCCACATGCTCCGTGACCGCGAGCGGTGCGTGCAGGAGGCAGATCCCCGGAACGGTGCCCAGTGCCTTTCGGGTTTCGCCGAGATGCCGCTGCGAATGATCAATCGACATCACCGAGAAGGCTGAGGACGGCTCCAGTGACTGCTGAAGGCGCGCCAAACAGAGCGTCGACAACCCGCTCCCAAATTCAAAAATATGACGGGGCCGCTTCCACAGGATGAGCATCCCGAGAAACCGCAACGTGTCGGCGCAGAGCGTGGATGATGTGATCCGCGTCTGCACATCGGCATCAAGAGGGAACGCATCCCGGCGACGGTACAACTCGCAGAGCATTTCACCATTCCAACTGGCTACCATGACGCGTTCTCCTCCCCCTGCTGAATGCCTGACACATCGTACACTCCGTGGCAAATCCCCGTCAGCGCGTGAGGCAATGTGTCACTAATGTGCTCTTCTGCTGGTTTGTGGTCATGCGTAGAACAACCGCATAACTGCACGCATCAATTGGAGTGCCAGCATACGCGCGAAATTCTGCTAATTCAGTGCAGGTATGTAGATTAGCAGATCAAAAGGAAAGAGAGGTGACGACTACCAACCACCACATGGCTGCTATTGGCCATATTCGGCAGGAAAAACAAAAAGCGCCCCTCACGGGGCTGTGCCTTCGGCAGCCCTGAAAGAGGCGCAGGTGAAAAAATGAGGTGCATGCGTCAGAACCGCTGGAGTTGCTCTCTGGCAATCTGATTCCAGGGTTCGGCTTCCACAGCTTTTGTATAGAAACCCCTTGCGTCGTCGGTTCTCCCCAACATCTCACAGATTTTTCCAATATTCACAAGGGTCTCGCCATCACGGGGATGCTTGCGCAGCAAACTTACAAATATCCGCAGGGCGTCTTCGTTCCGGCCCTGCGCAACCGAATAGTATTC
>PMCM01000002.1 GCA_003154155.1 Ignavibacteriota bacterium
AGAATGTCGTTGTACATGTCGTTGCCAACGAACAAGACCTCTGACGGCTCCATTTTCATGGCAGTCAACGCACTCTCAAACAATCGCTTGTCGGGTTTACGGTACCCGAAATCGCCGGAGACGATTACCGGGTCAAAATATCCGAACAGGCCGACGGCGTTCAGCTCCGGTACTGCGTAAGCGGTCTGGCCGTCGGAGATGATCGCCAAATGATAATTCGGAAGTAGGCGCTTGATGGTGTCCTCCACGCCGGGATAAAGGCTTAGCCGATAGCGGGACGCGGCCCGATGCGTTTCGGCAAAAAGCCGCGGGAGCTGTTCGCGCTTTTCAGGCGGCAAGCGGCGCGTGAAATCCGTAGAGTGCCGCGTGATGATCTCGCGAAAGATGCCGATGGCGTCGAATTCCGGATGCCGCTCGCCGCGCGCAACGCGCTGTTCTTTCATGATCTGAAAATACGAATCCTTGACAGCGTTCGGGTCGAGCGATATTCCCTGATAGGAGAGTAGGTTGCTGATGACGCGATATACATCGTCGTGCCATTCGTTCGTGCGAATATCCGTCAGCGTTCCGTTGATGTCAAAAATGAGTCCCTTGACGATCATCACAACCCCCTCAGGCATTCTTTGGCTTCGTTGATCAGGCGGCGGCGGTATCCCGGTTCGACCCAACTGTTGCGCGAGACGCGCAGCAACGTGATCCCCATGTAGAAAGGGGTCCGACCGGTGATCGATCGGAAGGCACGTTCGCGGTCCGGAAAGTGGCAGGCATATTCCCAGAGGAAGTGGCCGATGAACGGCTCGGCGGCGTATCGATTGCCCGTCGCTCGCATGAAGAAATGTTTCAGTTCGCCGGCAATACGGCCGATGTCGAACACGCGGTCCGCTCGTTTGGTGCGTTCCAGATCGAACGCGATCACACTCATGCCGCCGCCGAACCTGAAATTCTCCGGAGTCGCGTCTCCATGCACGAGCACCTGCTGATCCTCCCACATCCTCGGCTGATTCCGCCACTGGTCGCGTAACCAGTATAGCTCGCGCGCTTCGTCCCAGCCGATCGCGCCGATGTCGCGCAGCCGGTTTGTCAGGCAATCCATATACGCGCAGTCCTGATGGAAGTCGACCCCCGTGCCGATGGCTGTCCGGTTGTGAAAAGACGACAGAAAGTATGCGAGAGCCGTCAACTTTCCGTAGAGGCGGTCGTTGTCGCCTCGTTGGATCGCGGACCGGATCACGTCGCTGAACAGTTCGCCTTCGCCTTCCTCGGTAACCAGAAGGGCGTTCAGTGAATAGTTGCGGCCGAGCGGCCGGACGACGTGGTGGGGATAACCCGTCAGCCCGTAATCGCGCATCGTGCACAGATTGTCGAATTCGCCCGTTAAGTGCGCGGCAGCCCTCCCCACGTCCCGTTTCCGCGATGAGAGAAAGAACTTGCCGATGACCTTCGTGCCGGAGAATCTGTCTTCGTACAGGTAGACGTCGTTGGATCCGCAGAGCCGGAACACCCGGTAGTTCGCACGGCCTGACAAGCCGTTGATCTGTGGCTGAATCTCATGCTGCAGATAGCCGTGGAGCGGGTCGTTTTCCGGCAGTCGCCCGAGATACGCTCCGCTCATTGCTATATTCTCCTCAGCATGTTTAATCCTCCGCGCGCCACAGTGGTTCGGCGAGGTCCATCACGATCGACGGATAGTCTGCATAATCGCCCTGGATGGTAAGTGTCGGGTGCACGGCCGCGGAGATGATGCCCTCGAGGCCTCCAGCCCTGAAACCGCTTGTGGGTATTCGGCACTCTGGATGCGGCTATCAATATGATAGAGGGATGAGGGGCCTTGGCTCGGCCGTAGATCAGCGCTAGGCCACCTCACGGAAATATCAGCGCGGCAGCCAATCCCCGGAGGGCCGTGGCGAAATGATTAGGCGGCAAGGGAATATGCCGGCAGCGTGCACCGGTCAATTTCACCGGCCGAGGAACTCCACCAGCTCATGGTTTACATTCTCGGCGTGGGTCCAGATCAGGCCGTGCGGCCCTCCCTCCACCACCACCAGACGGGCCCCCTTGACGGCCTTGTGGGTACGGATTCCCGTGGCAGCTATAGGCAGAATCCGGTCGGCATTGCCGTGAATTACCAGCGTGGGCACATCGATGCGCGTCAGATCTTTGCGGAAATCGGTTCCCCACGTCGGGACGCAGTCGTAGGTCGCTTTGGCTGAGGCGCCGACGCCGACGTTCCAGTTGTACTGGACGACCTGCTCGCTGATACGTTTGCCACCCAGAAGGTCGACGTTATAGAAATCCGCGAGAAAGCCGGAGAGAAACGCCGGCCGGTCGGCGGCAATGGCTTTCCTTATACCCTCGAAGACACTGCCATCTATTCCTTCCGGATTCTCAGCCGTCTTCAGCAGGAACGGCGGGACCGAAGAGATAAACACCGCCTTCCTCACACGCTCCGACCCATAGCGGCCCAAATAGCGGGCCACCTCGCCTCCACCCATTGAGAAGCCGGCCAGCGTGACGTGACGCAGGTCGAGCTTCGTCACGAGCTTGTGCAGGTCCAGGGCGAAGGTGTCGTAGTC
>PMCM01000054.1 GCA_003154155.1 Ignavibacteriota bacterium
GAGAAACAGAAGATCCGCAGGATGTACGGGCTGATGGAAACCCAGTTCCGGAACCTGTTCGCGCGCGCACTGAAAGCGGAAGGCCGCACCGGCGAGATCCTCGTCAAGCTTCTCGAACGGCGCATGGACAATGTGGTCTACCGGCTGGGCTTCGCCCCGTCGCGAAAGGCCGCACGTCAGCTGGTCGTGCACGGCCACTTCCTGGTCAATAACGTGCCGGTCGACATCCCGTCCTATCTGATCAAGGCGGGCGATACGATCCACGTCCGCGACAAGAGCAAGAAACTGGAGGTGCTGCATGCCTCCATGAAGCGGATGAAGGACACCGCAATGCTGCCCTGGCTGAGCCTCGACAAGGCGGCCATGGTCGGTACGTTCCTGAATGTTCCCGAGCGGGCTGATATTCCGCTCGATGCGAACGAACAACTCATTGTTGAATTGTATTCGAAGTAATGCCATTCAGAGAGGGTGACAACGCCATGACCATGGGAACAATCCAGATGCCGGAGAAGATTCACCTGGATGAGGCGACCCACTCCCCCACCTTCGGCCGGTTCATCGTCCAGCCGCTGGAAAAGGGGTTCGGGGTCACCATCGGCAATTCCATGCGACGTGTGCTCCTATCGTCGCTGCCGGGGTACGCCATTACCGCCTTCCGGGTGGACGGCGTTGCGCATGAATTCTCGACAATCCCGGGTGTCGTCGAGGATGTGCCGGACGTCGTTCTGAACCTCAAACAGGTCAGAATGAAGATGGTGAATAAGAAGACCAATCGTGTGGTGGTCGCCTTGAAAGGTCCCAAAACCTTCACGGCGGGCGATCTGCAGGAAGCATCGCCGGACATCGAGGTGCTCAACCCCTCACTCCCCATCGCCACCCTGAACGCCGACGCAAGCTTCGAGCTGGAGCTCAGAATCGGCCGCGGCATTGGCTACGTCGTCGCCGAAGACAACAAGGCCCCCGATCAACCGCTCGGACTCATTCCGATCGACTCCATCTTCACGCCGATCAAGAATGTCCATTACCTGGTTGAAACGACACGCGTCGGCCAGCAGACCGACTACGAAAAGCTCGCCATCGACGTGGAAACCGACGGCTCGGTCACCCCGGAAGACGCCATGGCGTACGCCGGGAAGATCCTGCGCGACCACATCCAGCTGTTTATCAATTTTGATGTGGAACCGGAAGCCCCGAAAGTGGAATCGGCCCAGGACGCGGAATTCCAGCGCATCCGCAAGGTGCTCCTGACGCCGGTGGACGAACTGGAACTCTCGGTCCGCTCCCACAACTGCCTCCGCGCGGCAAACATCAAGACGATCGCCGATCTGGTCCGGCGCGACGAAAGCGAGCTCCTGAAATTCCGCAACTTTGGCCGCAAATCCCTCGCGGAGCTCTCCGAGATCATCGAAGCGGAGAAGCTGACGTTCGGGATGGACGTGGACAAGTACCTCAAAGATACCGAGTGACAGACACTTTAGTGGACGATCATCATGCGACACCGTAAATCTGGCCGGAAACTCAAACGCACCGCAAGTCATCGCCGTGCCACACTTGGCGCGCTGGCAACAGCACTGCTGAAGCACAAGCGGATCACTACCACCGTCGCGAAGGCGAAAGAGACCCGCATGGTGGTGGAGAAACTGATCACGCGGGCGAAAAATGCACGGGCGGTGGATGCCGGCGCAGTGACGGGCGAACGCGCGAAGAAATTCGTGAGCGCGAGCGGCCATGCCCGCCGGGAAGTCGGCAGGCTGGTGAAAGACCGCGAAGCAATAACTGACCTGTTCACCGAGATCGCCGAGAAAGTGGCCACACGTCCGGGCGGCTATACCCGCATCGTGAAACTCGGCCAACGGTACGGCGACGGCGCCGAACTGGCGGTGATCGAACTGGTGGACTTCAATGCGGCAAAGGAGTCAGCTCCAAAGAAGAAACCGGCGAAGAAAACCGCGGGGAAGTCCTCACCGCGGCGCAAGAGTCCCAAAGCCAAAAAAGCAGAAGCACCTTCGCCCGCCCTTGAGCAGGCGACCCTCGCTTCTGCACCCAAGTAACGCAGTCGTCCCGCTCCTTTACGTATGAAGATTACATCGGCGGAATTCGTACTCGGGGCGGTCAACCTCCGCCAGCTTCCCAAGGACGGTTTGCACGAAGTGGCGTTCCTCGGACGCTCCAACGTTGGCAAATCGTCCTTCATCAACAAGCTGTGCAACAGGAAGTCCCTCGCCCGCCCCAGCGCTGAACCCGGCAAGACCCGCGAAATGAACTATTATCTCATTAATAAAGAGTTCTATTTCGTGGACCTCCCGGGCTACGGCTATGCCCGGCTCCCGGAACAAATCCGCTCCAGCTGGGGTAAACTCATCGAGCAATACCTGAAAAGCCGCGAGCAGCTCTCCCTCGTCCTCCAGCTGGTGGATGCACGCCACGAACCGACCGAACTGGATATGATGATGGTCGGCTGGCTTGACTATTACGAGATCCCCTTCCTGGTCGCACTGACAAAAGCCGACAAACTGCCGGTGAGCAAAATGCCGCGTTTCGTCGAAACAGCCAAAGAAACATTCTCCCGGTTCGCCAATTGCCGCGGCGTCCTTCCGTTCTCCTCCATCTCCGGCCTCGGAAAAACGGACGTCATCAAGGTTATCGGCGAACACCTTAACAACCCCGGGGCTTAAGCCCCGGGCTGGTTGGCCCCGGGCTGGCTATGGCCGGCGAAACCAGCGAGGCGATTCCTGCCAGCGAGGGGCTTCCTACCACCGCGGGGCTTAAGCCCCGCGCGAAAACATGAAGAAACGACTATTCACCCCCGGCCCCACGCCGGTTCCCGAAGAAATCCTCCTCCGCATGGCGGCCCCTCTCATCCATCACCGCCATCCCGAATTCCGCGCGATGTTCCGGCGCATCCAGACCAACCTGCGCTACCTGTTCCAGACTGACCAACCGGTCCTGACCCTGACCTGCTCCGGTACCGGTGGGATGGAAGCTCTCTTCGTCAATCTCTTCTCGCCAGGCGATACGATCGTCGCGGTGAACGGAGGCAAGTTCGGCGAACGGTGGGTTCAGATGCCCCGGGTCTTCGGCATCACCACTGTTGAAGTGACGGTCCCCTGGGGAGACGCCGTCGACTCCGCACAGATCGTGGAGGCGCTCAGCGCCCATCCAGATGCGAAAGGAGTCGTTCTGACTCACAGCGAGACATCAACAGGAACATCCATCGATCTGGAACGGATCGCAGGAGCCGTTCGGGCCAACTCCGGTGCGCTCGTCTGTGTTGATGGGATAAGCTCGGTAGGCGCGCACGAATTGAGATTTGACAGCTGGGGGATCGATGCGTGCGTCACCGGATCGCAGAAGGGACTGATGATTCCGCCCGGGCTCGCATGCGTGGCTCTGAGCTCCCGTGCCCGTGAGGCAATGGCCCAGTCCACGATGCCGAAATTCTATTTTGACCTGCAGCGTGCCCTCCGTGCCCTGGAAACCGACGACACGCCATGGACACCGGCAATCACGCTCCTGGCCGGTCTTGACGCGGCGCTGGCGCTCATTCGCGAGGAGGGCGTCGAGAACGTGTGGAATCGTCACCGGCGGCTCGCGAGTGCCCTCAGGGCCGGGGTCTCGGCGCTCGGGCTGAAGCTCTTCTCCCGTGCTCCCTCCGTCGCAGTAACTCCCGTCTGGCTTCCGGATGGAGTCTCCTGGAAAGAGTTTTCGGAAACGATGAAGACCGGAAGCGGGGTAACGATCGCCGGGGGGCAGGGAGAATTCACGGGGAAGATCTTCCGGGTTGCCCACCTCGGATACTTTGACAACCTCGACATGGTCGCTTTTGTTGCCGCACTGGAACTCACCCTGCAAACCTGCGGATACCCTCTCATCGCGGGTTCCGGGGTCGCCGCGACCCAGGCTGCCTTCATGAAGTAATATATATAGTGATAATAGCCCATATTCGTCTAAAAAAAGCGACGAAATGGACATGTTTTAAGATTCAACACTTGACAAACACAACCTCGGTATTTATATTGAACCACCGCCTCATGTAACCAGCCAATATCCAATTATCATCAACTTCGAGGGAGGTGAATCATCGGCATCAATTTGATACTCCTTTTCACCTGTCTTTCCAACTGTTCCCCGTGTGCGTGATCGGATGTCGACCACTGGTATAGCCGATCGTGTCTGCTCTGCACGAACCGTGCAAATCTCCGTTCTTCGTGAGCGAAGGTAAGGAACACCTTACCCGTTCACATAATTCTATCTTCCGCTCTGAAGCACGACCGATCCGGCATTCTTCCGTGTACGGGTTTGAGTGAGTTGTTGTATCCGTTGTAGCTTTTCCAGCCAACACAAAAGGAGGTAACACATGCAACGAAAGATTCTTGCGGTTCTGTTTGCAGCCGTCCTTTTGCCTGCGCTCTTGCTTGCGCAAGATGGCAAGCTTCGTGGGCGGGTGACGGACCGCGACTCCGGTGAGCCGCTCGTCGGCGCAAACGTGTTCGTCGAAGGGACGAACCTCGGTGCGGCCTGCGACATTAATGGCGACTATATCATCCTGAGCGTGCGTCCTGGTGTGTACACGCTGCGCGTGTCGTACGTTGGGTATAACAATTACTCGTTGTCCAACGTGCGTATCAGCTCGAACATCACGACCAATCAGGACTTCAAGCTGACAAGTTCGGCGATCCAGGTGCAGGCGGTCGAAGTTGTTGCCGAACGTCCGCTGGTACAGCGCAATACGACGAACACCGTTCGTCTCTCGACGCAGGAAGACATCGAAAATCTTCCCATCCGCGGCGTCCAGAATATCATCGCGCTGCAGGCCGGTGTCGTCCAACAAAAAGGCAACCTCTACGTTCGCGGCGGTCGCGCGGGCGAAGTGGCGTACTACGTTGATGGCGCAAATGTGACGAACCCGCTTTCCAACGCCGAGTTGACTTCGGTGATCCAGGAAGCGGTGGAAGAACTCCAGCTCCAATCGGGCGGGTATACCGCGGAATTCGGCGGATCGAGCTCCGGTATCATCCGGACGAACGTCCGTACGGGCGGCAGCGCCTACAAGGGGTCCATCGACTACCTGACGGACGATTTTGCAAAACCGGGCAAGGAATTTCTCGGCACATCTGCATTCGGCTACCGCAACGCCGTGGCGACGTTGAGCGGTCCGGTGCCCTTAGCGAAGAATATGACCTTCTTCCTTGCCGGACAGCACAACTACCTCCGCAGCAATCCGATGTACTTGACGCCGTTCTCCTTCGACCTCAAGACGGATATCAACGATGCGCGCGGCGCGGGTGCAAGCCTTCCGGGTCCGGTCGCATTCAGGGAGAATTACCTCCCCAACGACTGGGTGTTCACCAACACACTCCAGGGCACGGTGCAGTATGACATGCAGCCCCTGAAGTTCCGGTTCACGGGCAGCTACAGCTACCAGAAGGATCCCACGCGCGGTGCGTGGCCCGCTGCGCTGGCGAATGTCTTCGACCAACGCCGGTCCATGATCGAAAACCGCTACAACGCATTCGCCAACCTGCGCATGACGCATGTGATTGATGCGTCGACATTTTACGAGATTGGCGTTGCCTTCCAGAGCCGCGTCTACAAGCAGGAAGATCCGGATTTTGGCGGCAACTGGCGGGCGTTCATGGATAGCACCGCCAACGCCAAAATCGGCTACACCGGGTTCACGAGCCGCTGGCTCGGACCGAACAACTACAGCGTGATCGACGGCTTCGGGATCAACAACGAATTCACGCCGAACAACAGCTGGCAGATGAACAGCCAGTCCTCCTGGAGCTTCACCGGTGACCTCACCCGCCAGATGACGAAGAACTGGGAGTTGAAGGTCGGCGGGCATGTCGATATCTGGACGATGCGCCAATTCATTGTCGGCAACATCTCGGGTTACAACACGTACCTCTACGGGACCCGGGGTAACGAGTCGCGGACATTTGCCAGCGCGTATGAGCGCTCCGTGCTTCTTGCCAAAACAGCTGCCGGCAACATGAACTTCTACGGGTACGATGTCGACGGGAATGTGGTCAATGACGGCCCCGATGCACCCGAAAAGCCGGTGTTCATGTCGGCCTACGTGCAGAACAAGTTCGAATACCGCGACCTGATTTTGAGCGTAGGCTTGCGGTATGAGTATTTCAACCCGAAACACAAGACGTTTGCCAATTCCACCAGTCCGGAATACAATTCCACCCTGGATATCATTGACAACACGCAGCTCGTGCCGGTGGATCCATATCAGATGGTCCTCCCCCGCATCAGCCTGTCGTTCCCGGTGACGGACAACACGGTGTTTTACACCCAGTACGGCAACTATGCGCAGATGCCGAGCCTGAACTCCATCTACGTCGGCAACACCGCACTGAGCCGCACCGTCAGCCCGGTCACCCGCGGCAACGCGGGCCTGACACCGGTGGGCTTCCTGGTCCAGCCGGAACGCACGACGCAGTATGAAATCGGTATCCGCCAGGTGCTGAATAACAACTTCGCGTTCACCCTCAGCGGCTTCTACAAAGATATCAAGAACCAGATCCAGGTCCGCTCGTACCTCGATGCCAACGGCGTTGAGCTCTACAAGGCGTATCTGAACGAAGACTTCGGCACCGTGAAGGGGCTGGAGTTGACCCTGGAACTGCGCCGCACCGAGCGGTTCGCAGCAAAAGTGAATTATACGCTGTCGGATGCGCGCGGCACGGGCTCCGACCGCGGTACTGCGTTCGGCGCGATCGAACAGAACATCGGCCGGGCGACATCGTATATCAACCCCCTCGATTTCAATCAGACCCATCGCGGCTCGGTGATGCTTGACTACCGCTGGGGATTGGATGAAGGCGGACCGATTCTCTCGGGCCTTGGCGCCAACGTGGTGTTGAGCTTCAACAGCGGTCACCCGTTTACCAAGCTCCAGGAAGTCAAGGAACTCGGCCAGTCGAGCCCCTGGGACGTCGGTGTCATTCCGGAAAACGATCGGCGCTCCAGTTTCCCGCAGGAGCCGGTCAACTCCTCCACGACGCCGTTCGTGTTCAACATCGACCTGCAATTCGGCAAGATGTTCAAGCTCGGACCGATCACGATGGAACTCTACGTGAACGTCCTGAACGCCCTGAACACGAAACAGATCATCAATGTCTATCCGACAACCGGCAGTGCGGAAGATGATGGCATCCTGTCGAACCCGCTGTCCTCGTCATACCGCCAGATCCCGAACTATGAAGCCTTCTACCGCGCCGTGAACCTGCAGAATCGCTGGGCGGCAATGAACAGCGGCGGTTCGCTAGTCGGCTACAATCTCGGTGACATGTACGGTACCCCGCGGCAAATCCGCGTCGGTGTGCGTGCGGAGATCTAACGAAGAAGAAGCACTCCTGGGTACGCAGTGCGTACCCGCACGGATTACGGCTGTTCAGGATTACAGGTTTAGCTCATAACAAGGAGTAGACAACAATGAGAAAGACGCTGTTCGGAGCACTTGCAGGAGCGCTGGTTCTCTTGACGGTGCTGGCGTGGTCACTCGCAAATGCGAAAGAAGATCCCGCCAATCCGCCCAAGCGAGAATATCTCGCCAAAACCAACGGGACGCCACTTGCCCGGCCGCTGAACATCAACAATTTCGTCACGTGGATGAAAGCGACAGGCCAGGGCAATTGGACGACATCCAACAAAGACGGCGGTATCTATCCCCGTGGTACCTCCAACTGTATCTATCAGGACGGGTTTGAGTATGGTGGCATACCCTATATGGATGCCGCGCATACCATTCACGCGGCGACCCAGCCGGAACTCCGCTGCAACGGCCAGTCATACAACGTTGGCACGCGGGAAGGTTGGATCACGGGTTCCGGCGCAAGTGCAGCTGCAAAAGACCCGTCGGATCCAGGCGTGCGGATGTATCGCATCCGCCGCGACTATGCATCGATGTCGGTGGACGAGCTCAGACGCGATGCGGCGGAAGTCAACGAAAAGTTGAGCACCGACGTGACACAGTCTGATATGGACGCCATCGTGGCAGCCTATGCGAAAGACTGGACGGAATGGCCGGTAGCCCTCGGCGCACCGTACGTCGAACGCAACGGTCAGGCCGGATACCAGGCGCCGCCGGCATTCAACACCGACCCGACAAAAGGCAAACTGTTCACTGTCGACAGCCTGATCTCCGGCAAGTACGACGAGCCCGGGGTTGCGGGTGCCGATCCGAATTCTCCGGCCGACCAGGTGATGTGGAATGCATTCAACGACCTTGACGCGGTGTATTCGCAGGGTCTGTGGGGATGCGATGGTCTCGGCCTCGAATTCCAGTGCACAATTTGGGGCTACAAACGTGCGGATGCCCTCGGGAACCTGTATTTCAAAAAGTACAGGGTTATCAACAAGGGCGGCATCTACATCGACGCAGCAAAGAGCCAGAAGGGCGCGTTCTACATCGACTCACTGTATTTCTGCCAGTGGAGCGATCCGGACCTCGGCGGTTCTGGCGATGACCTCTGCGGTTGCGACACGAGCCTGAGCATCGGCTTCATCTACAACGGCAACGCCATCGACTCGGAATACAAGAAGTACAGCATTCCGCCGCCGGCTGCCGCCTACGATTTCCTTCAGGGTCCCATCGTGCCGTCGCCCGGCGACAACGCAGTGTTCGATCTGAAGATTCGTCCAGGCTACAAGAATCTTCCGATGACCTCCTTCTGCTTCTTCTCGGCAGGAAGCGCCATCAGCGACCCGGCCTTCACGTTTGAAGGCGCCAAGCGGTGGTATAACATGTTCAAAGGGTACGTGCCGGATCCTTCCACGTCCCCGCACCGCTACTATCCGGCAGGACCTTTCCCCGAATCGCAGTTCCCGCTCTCCGGTGATCCGGTGACGCAGAAGGGCTTTGTGGACGGTCTGGGCACCGACTATTCGCTGGCTCCCGGCGACCGCCGCTTCCTGTTGAACTCCGGTCCGGTGGAACTTGCTCCCGGTGACACGCAGGAAGTCGTGGTTGGCGTGGTGGGCGGCCTTGGTTCCGACCGCCTCTCCAGCGTGGCCGTTATGAAGTTCAACGACGAATTCGTGCAGAATACGTTCAATGCACTGTTCGCAGTGCCGAAGCCGCCGCCGGCTCCCGCGGTGAGTGTTGCGGAGCTCGATGAGAAAGTCGTCATCGAGTGGGCATCAACCCCGCAGCGCACCTCCGACATCGAAAATGTCACCTTCCAGCCGGGAACATACACGTTTGAAGGCTACAACGTGTATCAGCTTCCCAGCCTGGGATCGGCCCTTAAAGACGGCAAACGAATCGCCGTGTACGACCTGCCGTCGGATCCGGCGATTGTGCTCGACAGGCAGTTTGACGTGGCCACCGGCCTGATCCTGCAAGTCCCGGTGCAGTTCGGAACGAACAGCGGCATCAAGCGCCAGTTCGTTCTGGACAGGGACTACGTGAAGGACGTGAATAAGCTGTACAACGGCACCGAGTACTATGTTGCGGTGACGGCGTACACAGTGTCGCGCGCCGGTTTCTCGCCTGCGGCACTCGAATCCTCGCCCATCATCCTGCGTGTCGTGCCGCACAGCGCGAATCCCGGCACGCGGTACACCTCGACGTACGGTGACACGGTGAAGAACGTGACACAGACCGCGCTTTCCGGCGGTTCGTTGAGCGAAGGATTAGTCATCCCCATCGTCGTCAATCCTGCGAAATTGACCGGCCACCAGTACAAAGTGACCTTCAAGATCGATACCTCTGGCAACAATCTGTGGGATTTGACGGACGTGACGCTCAACAAGGTTATCCTCGTCAACCAGCTCAACCAGACCGGCGATGACAACTATGCGGTCGCCGACGGCATGATGGTCAAGGTGAGCGGTCCGGCCAACCCCGGAATGAAGTCATGGTCCATTCCCTCCGGAACGCGTCGTTTCTCGCCGGTGGGTGGCTTCATCGGCCTCGGCCTGGAAGGATTCAGCACGGCTGCCGATCCGCTGGCGTACGATGTTGACAACGGCACGATCGGTATGGCCGGCCATCTCGCGTTCGGCGGAATCGGCACAACACTGGGCGATGCCGACTACCACAACGTGCTGTTGAAGCTCGCGGTGGTGGATAACGTGAATCTGTGGGATCCGAAGGCAACCCCGTCGGACACCAACTTCTCACGCGGGTACCGCTATCTCCGGGCCGCGACCGCTGCTGCCCAACAGCCCTCGTTCGCCCCGTGGATCGTCAATGTGGCAACCGGCTATCCGTACCAGGGCTACGACTATTCCGTGCCGTTCTCTGCATGGGATATGGAAACAACGCCTCCGACCCGTCTGGCCGTGGGGTGTTTCGAGAACAACGTAGCCGCAGGTGCTGTGGATGGCCGTTACTGGCCGGGCATCACGTCGGTGGACAACAGCGTGACACGCGAATTCGCGTTCATTTTCAAGAAAGCCTATACCACGACAGCCGATCCGGCCCTCGCGGTGAACATGTCGGGCAATACCTCAACACCGCTGATGTGGGTCATGACGTGCGCACGCCGGGCGGAAGCTGCCTGGACGGCGGGCGATCAGTTCCTGATTACCGCAAATCACCTGAATACACCGAAAAACGTCTTCACATTCACTGCTCCCACCACGACCGTCGGCGATGCAACGCTGGCCAAGGTTGATGTGGGCAGAGTCGGTGTGTACCCGAATCCGTACTATGCATTCAACCCGCAGGAGAGTTCCACGACGGTGAAGTTTGTGACGTTCAACAAGCTGCCGGCACGGGCAACGCTCCGTATCTTCAATCTTGCGGGACAAATGGTGCGCGTGCTCGAAAAGAACGATGCTTCCCAGTTCCTGCGTTGGGATCTCAACAATAAGGACAACTTCCCGGTGGCGAGCGGCATGTATATCGTCTATGTCGATATGCCCGAAATCAACGCCACGAAGATCCTGAAGGTTGCGATCATTCAGGAACAGGAAGTCCCGGCAATTTACTAATCGATCACGACACCACAAGGAGATTGAGCATGAAAAGCAGATTGTTGATCTGTGCTGCGCTGCTCTGCATGTCGCTGGTGCTGGTATTCGGCACGTCGTCCGCCCAAAACCAGAGGACCGGCACGGCAGCAGCTACGGAGCTTTTGATCCCCGTTGGCGCGCGTGATCTGGCACTCGCCGGCTCAAGCATCGCCAATTCGGTGGGGACGGAAGCCCTCTACTGGAATCCGGCGGGCATCGGCCGTACATCACACGGCGCCGAAGCCATGTTCTCAACGATGTCCTACATCGCTGATATTCGCGTGAACTACGGCGCAGTGGTGGCCAAGTTCGGCGAGTTCGGCGTGATGGGCTTCAATATCAAATCGCTGGATTTCGGCGATATCCCACTCACGACCCAGGCTGACCCAGAAGGTCTGGGCGGAAAAACCTACAGTCCGACCTATGTGACGCTCGGTTTGAGCTATGGTCGCGCGCTGACGGACGCCATCTCGGCAGGTATCACGGCAAAAATGATCTCGGAACGGATTGACGCCGTCTCCGCGAATGATTTTGCATTCGACATCGGCCTGCAGTATGACGGGCTCGCTGGCTTATCAGGCCTGCAAATGGGGATTACGGTGAAGAATATCGGGCCCCAGATGCAGTTCGACGGCGGCGGGCTGTATCGTTCCGCCATCACCACCGAAGGCAATCGCCCGGAAGAACGCTACAAGATCGCAGCGGCGAGCTTTGAACTCCCGTCGCTTATCGAGATCGGCGTTGCGTACAAAGGCACCGTTCAGGATAATATGAGCTATTCCGTGAACGGCGTCTTCATGAACAACAACCTGTACGAAGATGAATACCGTATCGGCGGCGAGTATGGCATCAAGATGGACCCCGTCCAGCTCTTTGCCCGCGCCGGCTATGGATTCGTGCCGCAGGTGAAGGACCAGAACGACAAGATCTTCGGTGCCACGTTTGGGTTCGGTATTGTGTACAACGTCGGCGGCGCAGACCTTGGGATCGATTTCGCCTATCGGCAGGTGCAGCTGTTCGACAACAACGTCGTTGTTGCGTTGAAGATCGGCTTCTAATGCCCAGCCAGGAAGCGTAGCTTGCTGGATGGTGATGCAAGAGCTGCCCCAGTATGCAGGGGCAGCTCTTTTTTTGTATCTTGGAGGATCATGAAACCACTTCCTTCTGTCGTCCGCCCGGCCGCACTTTGTGCGCCAATACTGCTCGCCACACTCTTCTGTGCCGTGACCGCCCGCGCTTCGGTGATGATGCCGGACACCGGGGAGGCTGCCATCCGGCAACGTGCCCTTGCGCTGGGGACCACCGATCGTGTGATGATGGTGGCGTTGCGCCCCGGCGAAGAAGATTTCGCGACCATTGCCCGGCTCCGGCTGGGAAGTGGTGCCCGGATCATGGAGCTGTTTGTGACGAACGGAGAAGCAGGCGAGAGCGATGGCGAGGCGATGCTCCCCCAGGAGCTGGCAGCCACACTCCGGCTTGCCTCCACTGCCGCCGCAGAATCACTGGATACGGAACCGTTGTTCCTGAATCTTCCCGATCTCGTGGCGTGCAGCGATTCCCTGCGCTTGGCGGATTCCTGGCCGGGAGATTCACTCCTCCACCGCCTGGTCCTGACTATCGGACAAATGAAACCCCATCTTGTCATTCTGTGCCGCGACCGATCATCGGGGGCGCCGGGTCTGGCCTGGCAGTCGTTGCGCAGCCGGCTGAAGGATGCAATTACTTTACTTGACCCCCGGAAAAAGAACGCGTTGCGTGTAATAGTCCCGGGGGCCGACCCATGGGCGGTCGGAAGGTTCATCGCCGATGACGGGTCGCCGGGCAATGCCGATCCCGGCTCCGGATCTGGCGGCAGCATCCCGGGGATGAAATCATACGACGAGATCGCAAGGTCTCTCGAGGAGTTGTTTGCCGTGCAGAGGATTCAACGCGCCGGGCGCACCGCTTCCTCCTACTCGCTCGTGCTTCCCCGGACAACAAGGGGTGCCGCCTTGCGAGAACCGGCGGCCCGGGTGCCGGGAAAACTCCTGAGTCTGGGCCGCTCTCTCCAAACCCTTGCACTCAATGCCCTGAGCCGCAAGCGCAACCAAGGGAAGCTGCTCGCGGCAACTGCCGCCGCCATGGATTCCCTCGACATAGGTATCGGGAAGTTCTACAGGGAGAAGGGTGAAGAATTGCCCGTCCTGCTCCAGTGGAAGATCTGCCTGGAGAATCTGCGCAATGCACTCCTCGGTGTGAGCGTGCGCTACAATTTGTCGGAATCCGTCCTCACAGCCCGGCAGCTTGTGTATCTCCGGATCGATGCAATCACCGGTCTGACGTCTGATGGATCCACGGTAGTGTATCTGCCGGCCGCCGATCGGGGATGGGTGCTGAATGAATCCCTGAAGCAACGGTTGCCGTTGGCCCCCCCCCAAGAAATCCGCCTTCTCACACCAAAGGATGTGGATTGTGATTTGCCCGCTGCAGGCGCAGCCCTGACCCACAATGTCACCGTTCATCCGACCATGGTCTTTGTTATTCACGAAGCGAAAGACCGCACACGCAGCTTTGTGTACCGGATAAGCCTCCCGATCCGTTTTGCACCGCGATTCGCTGTCGACGTGTTGACGCCGATCGTCCGGAGCACGGACGGCGAGCGCGTACGGGTCCGGCTGACAAATAATTCGCGGGATGGGGTGCGCGATGTCATCAAGGTGGAAGACTCCCTCGTCGTATCGACGCCCGGCGCTTTTCGACTGAACGGGAAAGGTGCCTCCGTGGAAGATACCTTGTTCCTGCGGTGGAAGGCGCCGTCGACCGATGATATGCATCTCCTGTCATTGAAGATCCAAACAGATGTGGTCGGCCAGTGTGCGGCCCGCCGGTTCAGCGTGGAGGCGGATACCTCCCGGAGAGTCCTGCTTATCAGCGGGACCGGCGGCAGCCCAACGGCCGAAACGCTCCGGAGGCTCGGCTATGCGCATGTGGTGCTCGATGGTTCCGGGAATCCGTCTGCGGACCAGCTGGCCGCTGCCGATGTGGTGGTCCTGGATTTCCGCGTGCTTACGCTCCTCCCGCAGCTACGCCAGCACCTTGCTTCGGTTGTTGCCGGCGTCACGGGCCGGGGTGGCCACGTCGTGATCCTTGCACAAGAGGCGAACAGCTGGGATGAGCATTCGTTCGGCGGCGTCCGGCTGACAGCGACGTCGAAGTTGGATGATTCAACGAATGTCCTGCTCGACAGCCTCTCGTGGTTCTGCACCGGTCCGAATCATATCACACGATCCGACTTCAGCGGATGGGTCTTCCGTAAAGGTTTCAATGACCTCGCACTCGCACCCGGTGTCCATGCGGAGATTCCGGTCCGCGTCGCACAGACGGGCGCCCCGCTAGTCGTCCGCATCCCCACCGGGACCGGCGCAATCACCTATGTCGATCTGGCCTTGGCGCCGCAATGGATGAGCGTGCACCCGGGGACGCTGAAGATCTTTGCTGAACTCCTATCTCATCGTCAATGAAATCCATGAGACACACGATCGGACTCTTGCTGGTATGCGCGGGTCTGCCGGGTTTAGCTCACGCACAGCCCGTCGAACCTCTCCCTGTCTACGGGACACAACTGGACGTGGACGTCTCCGGAAACCTCTTCGTTCTGGACAGCCACAGCGCCACGCTGACGCTGTACGATGCCTCCATGCACAAGATTGCAACTGCAGGCGGCCCCGGCTGGGAAAACGGCCGGTTCGACCAGCCCGCCGGAATCTGGGCCCGCAACGGCCTGGATGTCTTTGTCGCCGACTACGGCAACCACCGAATCCAGCGATTCGACCGGACACTCAGCTTCATCTCGTCGCTCTCAACGCGCGACGCGGAGGATCCCTCGGTACGATTTGGCTACCCTTCATCCGTGGCTCTTTCGCGATTGGGAGAACTCTATCTGTGCGATACCGAAGACAGCCGTATCATGAAGGTGAATGCGTCGAACCAGGTCGAACTCAGCTTCGGCGGCTTCGGCGGAGGTGAAGGACGGTTGGAACACCCGCTCCGTTTGGAACTGGGCGCCAACGATTGGGTGTATGTCCTTGATCCGCCCCATGTGCTGATCTTTGATGCCTTCGGGAATTACCTGACCCGGCTACCGGAAGGGCTCCTCGCTCACCCCACGCTGCTGTTTGCCGATGCAAGAGGGTCGATGGTCCTCGAAGGAGACTCGCTCCTGTTTTTTGACCTCACCCAGCATCCCGTGCTGGTGGCGGGGGTTGAGACAATCACGGGTGCGAAATCCGCCTCCGTGACATCCGCGGTCATTGCCGGGGATAAGCTCTACCTCCTGTGCAGCGACGGACTCTTCATAGTTCCCGATCCGCGGGTTTCAGACAAACGTTAGCATATTGCATGCGATTTGAATTCTCAGTAGCATCAACGTAGCCCATGAAAGGACACTGCAATGGCAAAAAGCCTCAACAAAGTAATGTTGATCGGAAACCTGGGCCGCGATCCTGAGGTGCGGTATACCGCCTCAAGTGTTCCGGTTGCCACATTCTCCATTGCCACCAATGAGAGCTGGCAGGATCAGGATGGCAATACGCAGGAACGCACGGAGTGGCACAACATCGTGGCCTGGAGAAAACTCGCTGAGATCTGCCATCAGTACCTGCGGAAAGGGTCAAAGATCTACGTGGAAGGACGGATTCAGACGCGGAGCTATGATGACAAGAATACGGGGCAAAAAAAGTACATGACGGAAATTGTGGCGAACAATATGATCATGCTGGACAGCCGGGAAGCCGGTACTGGTGCTCCGCCCTATGCTCCGCCTGAGGCGGCTTCGGGCGGAGGGACTGAAAACGGGAAAGCCCCGGAGCAGGACCTTCCTTTTTGAACAAGTTATCAACCGGGTTATCAACATCCGGTGAACATGGCGATTTGTCCCTCAAAACCCGGCCGCGAGGTGCCATTATTCATCGTTTTCTTGCACTTCCGGTTCCGGATAGATGTGGCCACAGTGTGGATAGAGTTGTGGACAACTGGTGCAATTCCTACAGGATGCGTCTATGAAGGCTAAGCTGGGACTGGAAAACGGTGCTGTCTTCGAAGGAGAGTGCTTCGGGGCTTCAGGCGAGGTAGGGGGCGAGGTAGTGTTCAACACGAGCATGTCCGGGTACCAGGAGATCTATACCGACCCCTCGTACCGAGGTCAGATCGTGACTCTCACGTACCCCCTCATCGGCAACTATGGCATCAACCCCGAAGACATGGAGTCCGGGCGACCCCAGGTGGCAGGCGTGATCGTCAGGGAGTACATGCCGATGCCCAGCAATTTCCGCTCCACTATGGAACTGGGGGAGTGGCTGAAATCGCACGGCGTCATGGCCATCACCGGCATCGATACGCGCATGCTCACCCGTATGATCCGGACGCAAGGTGCGATGCGTGGAGTGCTCTCCACCGTCGATCTTGACACGGCGTCTCTGGTACGCAAAGCCGGGATGGTCCCCTCGATGAACGGACTTGACCTTGCCACAAAGGTGACGTGCGAGAAGCCCTATTCCTGGTCCGAAACTGACCGGACGGAGTTTGCCCTGACGACAGGAGGGGGCGAGGGGAGAGAACGACGGTTTCGGACCGTCGCATACGATTTCGGCATCAAACAGAATATCCTTCGCCGTCTGGTGATGTACGGCTGCGACGTCACCGTGGTGCCGGCGCAGTTTCCAGCCGCCGATGTACTGGCGATGGCCCCCGACGGGGTCTTCCTTTCGAACGGACCGGGCGATCCGGCGCCGGTCAGGGTGGCCATAGAGAATATCAAAGCCCTCCTGGGAAAGGTGCCGATATTCGGCATCTGTCTCGGCCACCAGCTTCTCGCGCTTGCTCTGGGAGGAACGACCTACAAGCTCAAGTTCGGTCACAGGGGCGGCAACCACCCTGTCAAGAATCTCCTCACAGGGAAAATTGAGATCACGTCACAAAACCATGGATTTGCCGTTGATCCTGATTCGCTCGACAAGGATCAGGTGGAGATCACACATCTGAATTTGTATGACGGGACAAATGAGGGGATCCGGCATCGGCGGATTCCCGCGTTTTCCGTACAGTATCATCCGGAGGCATCACCCGGACCCCACGACAGTGATTATCTCTTCCGGGAGTTCATCTCTCTCATGGAAGCGCGTGCGGCTTCACGCATAGCAGTCCCTGCGCAGCGGTGACACCGGCGGGCTATAGAGTCCTTCCCGCCATTTACGACCGTTGGCAGCTGACGTATGGCAAGGATTACTCATCGCTGATCTTCCCCCGGTTGCTTCAGACTTTCCGGCGGTATGCCATCGCGGCTTCAACGCTCGTGGATATCGCTTGCGGAACCGGGTCGTTGGCTCTCCTCCTGCGCCCCTACGGCTGGCACGTCATGTGTGTGGATGCATCGGCAGGAATGGTCAGGGAGGCCCGCAAGAAATGCACCATACATCGCCCGCAGATTACGGTCAGTCACCAGGATATGCGTCAGCTGCGTTTACGCCCAAGATACAATGTTGCCACCTGCATGTTCGACTCCGTCAACCATCTCACGACCCTCCGCGATCTCCGGGCCGCGTTCGGCGGCATTTCCAGGGCGCTGAAACACGGAGGTTGGTTCATCTTCGATGTGAATAATGATTTGTGCTTCCGGACCCTCTGGAAAGGTACACAAACCGTCGAACACCGCGCGTTTACCCTGCACCTGGAAAGCGATTACAACATCAGGGAGCGGCGCGCCCATTCCCGGGTGAAACTCAGCTGGCAGGGAAGCCATCGAAGGAGAGTGCAGGAAGAAGTGGTCACCGAACGCTGCTTCTCGCGGGCGGAGCTGAAACGAACACTTGATGCTGCCGGATTTTACGTGCACAGCGCGGAGGACTTCAACTTCGCGGATGTGCCCGGGATGGCCGGGTTGAAAACACTGTGGGTTGCACAGAAGACCAATGGACGATAGTCAATTGACCATAGACAATGGACAACCGAATGAGCCACTCCCGGTTGTCTATAGTCAATTGTCCATTGACTATCGTCCATTGATCTTGTTTTATAGATAGCTTTCGTAGCGGAGTGTCTGGTTCGCCCCCCGTACAAACCCGCGTCTCTGCAGCGTTGCGCTCAGCGGGTCCAGAGCCGCGCGCACGCCGTTGATATACTCTACATCCAGTTGCTTCACCGGCCGGAGATTCCCCGGCAACCGCGTCAGCCCGACGAGCTCGTCCAGCGCCCCATCCACCAACTCCTCCGCAACTTCAGGTGCTGTCCAGAGGCGCGCTCCGTAGTTTTGCACGAGGAGCACCGGATGCCCATTGCAGAAGGCGATATACGTTCCGGGACTTCTGGTCGCAGCCGATTCGCCGAACGGTGTGGGTATGCCCGGCCCGAGCGGGTTCGCCGGGTCCATGCCGTTGATCAAGAGGATGCGTGGTGCGGGCCGGGGTGCTGTGCGCGTCTTCCGCAAAACGTCGATGGCCTCGGGAAGCGCGAACTGCATACCGGAAAGCCCCTCGACGAAATAGCCACGGCGCACGGTACCGCGCATTTCACGCCTCTGTAATTCCGCCGCGATGATCTGCCACGAGAGCATGTCTTCGCGCTGATGGAATTCCCTGGCCAGGATCCCGTACCGTTTCAGCAGCATATCCGCCTGTCCCGATCCCGCTTCTTCCACCGTTCGTTGTGCACCCATAACCCCCGGATGAACCAGTACGGACCAGCGCCCGTTCCAGCCCGGCGCTTCACGGATCGCTTTGCGCGCATGCTGGATTACGGGAGAGGATCCTGAAAATCGCCGCGGCCCAATCATCCGCACAGGTTCCAGGGGGAGCTCGCTGTCCTCCGGCCGCGAGCGCTTCAAGCGGAAAACCTCAGCCGGCATATCGTTGGTGATTCGGCCGTGCCAGAAGAGCTCCGCCAATCCGTTGTTGACAGCAGCGAGGGAGAGTCCGGTTCCTTCCCGGATATCCGACAGGAAAGAGGCTCCCTGCTCCCGGAGGAAGGAAAAAATCCGGCGGGCGGATTCGCCTGCCGGTGTTTCGGACCCGGAGACGCCGTCTTGGTCGTGCTCGCCGTTTGTCAGATTGAATAGGGAGCCGTTTCCTCTCCGGAAAAGGCGGATCCGACCCTGGCCGTTGCCCGCCCAGATCCACCCGGCCGAACCGGCGGCGTGAAAAAGCTGATCCGGTGCATATGCGTTGATCCGTCGGTAGAAGATGTCCCGCTCCCAAGAATCCGCCGGAAGTACCAGCCCTTCATTCTGATCCAGGGCGAGCGCCATGCCATCCGGCCCCTCCGGACGGTCGGAAGGATCGACGTGCTGCCACCGGTGGAGGAATCGGGTGAACTCCTCCAGTGTGCAGGGCTGGATCTCTTTCCGGAGCAGCGAGATCGTCTGACGATGGATCCGTTCGATATTCGGCCGGTAGGCCCACTGCGCATCGTCTTCTCCCTGCGCCGGTCCGGGTCGGAATCTGCCGTACATCATGTTGCGGTCCGATTGCCACGCCGCGGCGGCGGCTTCCACCCGTTCTACAGGCAGATGGTAGCGGCGCGCGAGCTCGGAAATGGGAACGGGTCCGTGGTGCTCGATATAACGGCGCAACACCTGTCCTGTGGTCCGGCCGAATGTGAGACCTTCATAGACCTCCCGTTCCTCCGCCGCCACCCATCGCTGGGAACCTCCGAAAGATATTTGCGCCGCCCGGTGTGATGCTGCGAGCGTCTTGAGCATGCCGGCGGAATCGCCGGCACACCGGTCGGCGATTTCCTCTTCACTCAGATCCCCCAGGCGCAGGAGAATCTCCAGCAATTCTTCCGGTGTCCGTGCCCGTGTCCCCGGATCGGCGTACTGCAGCTGAAGTTCAACGGCTTCCACCGCCTCCGGGCGGATAAGGGAGGCGAGTGTTTCAATATCGACGACTTCCGCGAGAAGCTCCCGGTTTACGGCAACATACTGGCTAAGCCGGTCAGGCTTCGTCTGATCGTACTCGTACATGTAGACCGCCATGAAATCGAACAGCAGGCTGGCGCCGAACGGCGACGGCACTTCGCTTTCCTGTGTGTGGATGCGCACGGACCCCGACACGATCCGGCGCAACAGCTCCTTGAAGCGCGGGAAATCCAGGACGTCGTTCATCACTTCGCGCACCGTTTCAATCACCACCGGATAATCGTCAAACTGCCTCGCCACCTGGAGCAGGTCGGCTGCCCGGAGGCGTTGCAGCCAGAGAGGCGTCCGTTTTCCGGGCGCGACGCGGGGCATAAGCAATGACCGGCCGGCATTCTGACGGAATTGTCCGGCGAAGACCGGGGAGTGCATCACGTCTTCGATGACGATCTCCTCCGACTCCTGGACGGACAGGCCGTCAAAAAGGTCGAGGGGAATACTTCCGGTCTCGGGACACCGGAGGAGAATGCCGTTGTCATTGTACAACATTTGCGGCGATGCGCCCAGCCGCCGTTCGGCCTGCCGCGCGATCAGGAATCCGAGGAGCCCGTTAATCCTGCGGCCGAAGCAGGAATGCACGATAATGCGCGGATCGCCGATTTCGTCGCGGAATCCTTCGACCACGATGGTGTCGTCGGACGGGACCACGCCGGTGGCACTGTGCTGCCGCCTGATATACTCGATAGTATTCCAGGCGGAACGCTTGTCGATGGGATAGGAGGATAACAGCCAGCCGAGCAGATCCGGATCGTCGAGCCGCCCTGCTACCGTCCGGCGGAATGCACCGATCATCTCCCCCAGTTCGTAGCTGCGCCCGATCCCTTCGCCCCGCCAGAACGGCATGCGGGCGGGCGCTCCCGGCGCCGGCGCCACCACGATTCTGTCGGGGGTGATGTCCAGCATGCGCCAGACGCTGGTGCCCAGGATGAAGGTATCACCCGGACGGCTTTCGAAGATGAACTCTTCATCCACTTCGCCGACTTTGGTCTTTCCGTTTTCAAGGTAGACGCCGAAAAGACCCCGGTCGGCAATGGTCCCGCCGCCGGTAATGGCAATGTGGGAAGTCCCCGGCAGTGCCCTCAGTATCCCGTTCACCTTGTCCCAGGAGATGCGCGGACGGGTTTCACGCAGCGCTTCATGCTCATAACGTCCGGCCAGCATGGCGACGACTCCGGAAAAGAGGTCGCGGCCCAGCGAGCGGTAGCAGTACGAACGCCTGACAACGTTGAACAACCGGTCGACCTCCCATTCATCAACACTGACCATGGCTGCAATCTGTTGCGCCAGCACGTCCAGACAGTTTTCAGGGATGCGGGTGGCCTCAACCTGATGCTCCTGCATGGCGCGTGCGACGACGACGGATTCAACGAGATCTTCCCGGTGGGTCGGGTAGATTCTCCCTTTGCTGGTTCCGCTGATGAGGTGTCCCGACCGTCCCACGCGCTGCAGGCCGCGGGCGATCCCCTTGGGTGATTGCAGCTGAACCACCAGGTCGACACTCCCGATATCGATACCGAGCTCAAGGGAAGATGTGCTCACAAGTGCACGGACGCGGCCGGCTTTCAGATCCCCCTCCATCGTTTCCCGTGCCTCCCGCGACATGCTTCCGTGGTAGGCCAGAACCAGGGGCTCGTCACTCTGCGGTGTCTCCGGACGGCCGCGAACGGCATCGGCCCAATCCGTCCGTACAGGCACCGCCGAGAGATTGAATGTCGGCGCAGGGGCGTCCACGATCCGCTCGTTCAGCTGGGCAGCAACCCGTTCGGCAAGCCGGCGGTTATTCACGAAGACGAGCGTNNGAGAAATCTTCCGGCGCACAGATGACCCGCAGGTCGGTCGCTCTCTTGTGTCCCGCATTGACGATGTGTACGGGCCGGAACGTCGCAGGGGAAGTGCCGGGGTCCGCCACACCGCCAAGATACGCGGCAATCTCTTCCAGTGGACGCTGGGTGGCAGAAAGTCCGATCCTGACGAATTCCTGTGAGGCGAGTTCCTGAAGCCGTTCCAGACTCAGGGAGAGATGGACCCCCCTCTTGTTGTTGCACAGCGCGTGGATTTCATCCACGATGACATACTGCACAGACGGGAAAATCTTCCGTGCCTGGGGCGACGTAAGCATCAAATAGAGCGATTCCGGTGTCGTAATCAGGATATCCGGAGGGTGCTTCAGCATGGCGGCCCTGGCGGATGCAGGCGTGTCGCCTGTACGGACCGCAGTGCGGATCGGCGGAAGGCGCAAACCCGCTTCCATTGCCCCGGCATGAATCCCGGCCAACGGGGCTTCGAGATTCCGGTGAATGTCGTTATTCAACGCCTTCAGCGGAGAGATGTACAGGATTCGCACGCCCGCATCGAGGGTTTCGCGAAGATGCTGCTCGAAGAGATGGTTGATCGCCCAGAGGAACGCCGTGAGGGTTTTTCCGGAACCGGTGGGAGCAAGAATCAGGGTGTGTTGGCCGGAGGCAATGCTAGGCCACCCGAGTTCCTGGGGCGGACTCGGCCGCTGATAGGTGCGGACAAACCACTCGCGTACAACAGGATGAAAGTCATCAAGGACTGTTCTGGCGGTCATGTGCAGCCGACGGGGGAATCATCACAGGATGCTTGTCTTCAGACACCGGCTGGACCGGCTGGATTCTTCCATGGTTTTCACAGGTTTTGCACAGTGCTGAAATATCGTGTCTCAAGATACAGAGAAGGGCTGCCCTGCGCAAGTCGCGGAACCGCAACCTTTGCGGCCGGAAGGCGTACCAATCTATGGGTGTGCCTCCTCAAACCCGGATTTTCCTCACACAAATGGCAGAAGATATGATCTTTTTGCGCCCAGCTCCGGGAACGGCTTTACTGCGCCCTGCCGAAATCCTGTCCATACGAGAACGTTTTTCCTCCGAAGAGGTCCCATGAAAACCCGCATTGTGCTTATAACCGCAGGTTCGGTGGCCGTCGTNNGCTGCAGCGATCATCTTTCTCGGGGGCTCCGGAAAATCGGACAAGTCCGAACTCGCAAAAGTAAAGGTCGTCCGGGACAATATTGTTGAAAAAGCCCTCGCCGTCGGGACAATCGAGCCGGAAAATGAAATCTCGATCAAATCGAAGGTCTCCGGCGTGGTCAAGCGCATCTTTGCCGACGCCGGGTCATATGTGAAAGCCGGTCAGCCGCTTCTTGAGTT
>PMCM01000290.1 GCA_003154155.1 Ignavibacteriota bacterium
TTCACGTAATTCGAAACGGAATACGCCGTGCTGCTGGCCGTTGTCCCGTAGACGTACCCAGTAATCCTGTACGTCCCGGTGTATGTGGATGTCCAGACAGTCGCGTAACTGCCCGCCTGCGTGGACTCGGAGACATTCGTCTGAACATACACGATGCACGGCAGATGGTCGTACCCGTCAAGGCAGCCAAGCGTATTTGCGGCGGCCACGATGTGCCCGGAAACATCGGACGCTAGCTGGCCTTTCGACGCAGGTACCGCCGCGCCATTGATTTTGCCGACCGTCGGGTTCGGATAANNGCCGCCCGCCGAGCCGTTCGGTGGCAGCGAACTCGGAACCGCCGACGCGACATAAGCCGTAGTGGCGACCTTTGTCGAGTTGTCCCCCGAAGTCTGAGTCGTCGCAGTCGTGCCGTTTTGAAGCGCCCCCGCCGTAGCGGTACAGGACCCATCCGCCGCGAAGAAACACACGCCGGAGGTGCCGGTCCCATCACTATGCTGCACGCTGGTTCCTGTCCCGTGGTTGCCCGTCATCGCCGTTCCACCCGCCAACTGAAGGCTGCTCGTAGGCAGGTCTGAGGTCCAGGGACGAATGCCAATCCATGCGACAGAAGTGTCTGCCGTATTGCCCGTGAGATTGATCCGGAATTGATCTCCAGTCAGGCCCGTCGCATCGGCATCGCAGGAGTATACGGTGTAACTCGACGTGATGGAGGTGAACGATGAGCCGCAACCGATCGAAGTCCACACAGAAGACACATTGGCTTGAACATAAGCAATCAGATTCGTCGCGCTCGCGGCTTTAAGTGCAAAGTACAAGCGCATCCTCCCCGCTGGAATCTGGGATCCGACGGACAAATATGTCTCGTTCGTTGTGTAAATGTAGACGTTGCTGGCGTTCGGAACCTTGATCGAACTTCCCGTCGGCGACGCAGCATCGTCCACGAGAGTAACGACCGCCCCGAGGCTCCCCACCTCCTGCGGCCATATCCAGAAGTCTTCATCGTTGAAGTAATACGCCGCGGCGCCCTTGTTGATGAAGTCGTGTGTCCGATCGAAGACAGTGCTTCCTCGGCTCAGTTGTGGAGAGCCAAATCCACTCAGACCACCATACGCAAATTCCTGTCGCGCCGGTTGACGGCTATTGTAGGAATTCCAAAGCGTTCCTGTCGTGAATGTATTGCCTGCCCCCGTGATGTTGAAGGTGATGTAAGCAGGCAGCAGATCCCCGCCCTCAGGAAAGCGGAACTTGTTGAGGTTCCCTGTGAGATTGAATGTTGTGGTGTAGCCGCCGGTTCCTAGTGAGGATACCGTTGATGCACTGGCATCCCATTGAATCACCGAAGAATTACAGAGACCTATACTGAGCCTGGATATTTCATGACTAGTGCCGGCGATGCGGAAGCTCCTTCCAGCGCTACAGCTTCCGAACCCGGCTTCCTCTTCTGGGATGTCTATCTTCCATTGAGATGCCTTGCTCACCATCCCATACGCATTCAGAATCTGAGGGCCGAATTGGCTGTTGATCTGCATTCCGCGAATCTCATCCTGCTCGCCGCTATAAGCAAGAAACGGATAGGTCGCGCCGATGAATACGTAGTCCCAAAGATCGTGATCCGCAATTCCCGCGTAGATCGACGGACTCGGGGCCACTCCAGACGCGGGAACAAAAGCGAATCCGTATTCCGGTCCAGCTACTGACAGCTGCTCCCACGTTGTCCACGTTGGTCCTGTGTTGCCTTGAAAGAAGAATCCGCAAGTGCTGTTCGGCGTTCCGTTGATTGTTCTCACAATCACGTCCCGGAAGTGAGCTTTGGACGAGTGGACACCGATGCCAGTACTGTCATCCGCCGCAAAAGCGCAGTTGCCGACATTCTGCGTCACCGGCAACCCCATCACACTGATGTAGGTGCTGACGTTGGTAGCCGACGGTACTGTAGTTGCGAGAGTCGCCTGCGTAGGTGATTGGTAGGAGGAGATCGTTGTCGTTGTCGAACCCACCGTGATCGCCTGTCCAATGTCACCGGGCTGGAACTCGCATTGGACCGCCGAGGTAATCACCGCAGTACCGTTGGTCGAAACATCCTTGCAGGTGCGCCCGGGTCTGCGCGCTGTGAAAGTCGCAGATGCGTCGGTGCTGTCATCAACAAAAATCGCAAGATCCTGCAAAGTGTACGAAAAACGAGGTGGGACGTAAGCGCCCTTAGTCGGATCCAGCACGTCAAACACATCCTTGCCAGGCGCCCCACGGACAGCTACGGCAGAGCCCGTGAGATAGGTACCGAACGGCCCGCTCGCCCCTGGAGGTCCAGACATGCTTACGCCCTTGGGGTTGATCGGTGTTGCCGTGTAATAGACGGTTTGTGTGGTCGCGTCTGTACGAGTAGGGAAGTACACACTTCCACCCGTTATATACGCGGCGTCAATGGCCGCCTGAATTGCATCGTGGTTGTTCGTGCACCCTGACGCGGAAACTGACGAAGTGCAGTCTCCCACCGCACCGTAGCTTGTTACGCTGTAAATGCCATTAACATTGGCGTTGAGCGGACCCGCCATCGACTGCACCGATGTTGCAGTTGAGGAGATGCCGCCCAGGTTCTGCAGACCGCCGGCGGCGTTGTTGGCCCCAGACCCACCCGACGCAAGAGGAACAGCATCTATTCCTCCCACCGCACTTCCATTGGCGGTATAGTATGCAATCTGTCCGGCGTTAGCTGCATTCACCGTTCCGCTTCCGCCGGAATTCGTCCCGCACCCTGAACCGGTATTGCTGACATACCCCGAGTTGTCGATCTGCAAACAGCTATGTCCGCTC
>PMCM01000285.1 GCA_003154155.1 Ignavibacteriota bacterium
AATGTCGGATATTCATCGCGCGGCATTTGAAAAAGGGCCACGACGCCCACAAGAATGGCTATCCCCGTAAAGATATAGAGCACCTGTCGATATCGCAGTAGCGTTGTGAGCAATGGAAAATCCCTGGGAATACTCATGTGCTCTCCCATCGCTATTCATTCACGATGTGCACGGTGGCATTGTCGGTGAGCTTATGCTGGCCTGCCACGACGACCGTGTCGCCGATGCGCAATCCTTCCAGCACTTCAATGCCGCCGTTCAGCAATTGACCGGGTACAACGTACGTGCGCCGGACTTTGTTCTGTGATGAGATCAGATACACAAAGTTCTTTCCTGATTCATCCACCAGAACGGATCTGCTTGCAACGACCACGCCGCGCACTGCGCGCTGGCTCTCAATCGTTGCGGAACAGATCATCCCCGGTTTCATCGACAGGTCTCTATTTGCCAAGCCGATCTTTATCCTGTACGTATGCGCGATAGGATCAGCAATGACGCCGATTTCCTCAACCACGCCATCGCAGTGCGCGGCGCCGAGTGCGCCAACGGTGATGGATGCGTGTTGTCCTTTGTGAATCAGGGCAATCTCGTTTTCTGCTATCGCTACGCGGGCAAACACCTTGTTGATGTTCACGATCGTTATCGAGACAAGGTTCGGCAATGCTGTCATGCCGGGGTCGATTGATCTTTTACCGATATATCCATCGGCAGTTGCACGCAAGTCGCAGTCGTCCAGGTCCTTGTTGGCAATTGCTGCCGCCGCTTTTGCCTTCTGTAAGCCGGTTTCCACTTCGACGTATTTCACATCCGGCAGATTGCCATTGTCGTGCATTGGCGTGAGCCGCTTGTAGGCATCTTCTGCCTGTTGTTCGCTCGCGTGCATCATCGCGTAGGTGTTTTTATGCGTAGCATGATCCAGCGATGCAAGCAGCTGGCCTTTTGTGACACGTGCTCCTTCGGATACATAGACCTTTGACACGGTCCCCACCGAAGAGAAACTCAGCGGAATCGTCTCGGATTCTTCGATGGTGCCGCTGTACGCAAGCTCCTGGCTCGCGTCGGAGGGTTTCACTTTTTCCACCTGAACTTTGATGGCATCGGTGGTCTGATTGTCCGCATTCCGGGAACAGCCCCAGATACAATAGGGGATTCCGATAAGAAGGAAGACAAGGAGACTCTTCGTGTTATGCATCATCGAGTCCTCTAGATTATTGGACCAATGCGGTCTTCTGGTCGAATTACTGACAAAAAAAATTAGAGCCCGTTTGCGATGAAGCGGGCAGCAATATCAATCTGAGCGGTGTCATCATTTTCCAGCAAAAGATAGAGCTCCAATGCGTGCATCATCCCTGTGATTGCTTTGGCAGCAGTAACTACTTCACTCTCGTGAATAAATGTGAATTCCTTGTTCTTCAAACCGAATTCCAATATTTCCTGTATATACTTTTCTTCCTTTGCCTGGAACATCTCCCGCAATTTTCTAATGAAATTCTGATTTCGCTTAATTTCTTCCCTGATAATGGCATACGGGAAAATTCTGCTTTTCATCTCATTGATTGATTCGATGATATATGTGATCAACCGTTCTTTCGCGGTTTCAGTCTCCTGCGCCATTGCTTTCGCTTTTTGAAGGATCCTCTCAAATTCAATTCTCACAACGGCATCAAAGATCTCTTCCTTACTCTGATAATAGTAGTACAGCGTGCTCTTGCCCTTGCCTGCTTCGCGGGCAATATCTTCCATCGTCGTCTTGTTACTTCCCCATTTTTGAAAGACACGTTCAGCAGCTTTCAGAATCTCTGCTCTCACGATGTCGTCTTTACGCATCTCCGGCATTTTCGACTCAAATCGTTTTACAGTCCAATAATAATATATATTCCGGGAAGAGTCAAGGTTCTGTTCTTTGCTTCCGGACTCGGAGAAAGTGACTGCGGCGAGACATCGTCTTCCCACCGGCAGGCCTGGATCGTCTTGCCACGGTTTTTTTTCCTCTGCCATATTGTCTCCTCGCGCGGCTCACTCCGTTGTTGTGGCGGAAGACCTCATATGACAGACTGACGATCACGCCCGGCGATATGCGGCCTTCCGTTGAGCAACCCGTCAACGTTGCCACAAGATGTGCGAAGCTTCGAGGGGAATGGCAACGCCGTCCCGGTGCGGGAGTATGCGCGCGGTATAATCCGACGGCGGGCGGAGCGCGGGCACAGCCGCGCGGTACACGTAGCCCCCCGCCGCGTCCTCCAGCGGACGGATGCGTTCCATCTTCTCCCGCACCGGATCGCCGCCGTCGATCGCGTCGGCATAGAGCTCCACCCGCACGGCGTCCGGATCGAGGTCATGAAGATAGACCTGAACCTCGAACAGATGCCGGGTGCCGAGGGTTTCCACGTTCACCTTCCCAAACCGTAGGCGCGCCCATTCCTGGTCCAACGTTTTGCGCCACTGCACCGTGTGATTACCCCCTGCCCCGTTGGCGGCAGCGCGCTCGTGATAGGCTTTCGCCGCCGGGATATAGTAGTGTTCTGTGTATTCGGCTACAGTGCGGGATGCAGAAAAGCGCGGTGTCAGACGCGCCATGGATTCCCGCATACGGCCGACCCACGCGTCTGGGATGCCGCTCCCATTTCGCGCATAGAACTCCGGGATGACTTCACGTTCGAGAAGGTCATAGAGTGCGCTTGCTTCAAAAGCGTCCCACGCAGGGTCGTCACCATGCTCCCGGCCATCCCCCAGAGCCCAGCCAATGTCAGGCGCGTACGCCTCGGCCCACCATCCGTCCAGTTCCGAAAGATTGATTCCCCCGTTGACAAGCACCTTCATCCCGCTTGTCCCGCTCGCTTCCCAGGGCCGTCGTGGCGTGTTGATCCAGAGATCCACGCCCTGCACCAGGTGCTCTGTCAACTGCATATCGTAGTCGCTCAGGAACACGATGTGAGGACGGACTTCCGGCTGCCGGATGAATGTTATCCACTCACGGATCAACGACTGCCCCTGGCGGTCTTCCGGATGGGCTTTCCCTGCGATGATGAGCTGTACCGGGCGCTGGGGATCAGCCAGGAGCCGAAGCAACCGCGCCGGATCGTGCAGCAGGAGATTCGGTCTCTTGTAGGCGGCAAACCGCCGTGCGAAGCCGAGCGTCAATGCATCCGGGTGAAAGAGATGCTCTGCGCGGTCAATCGCTTCCGTTGACGCGCCGCTGGCGCGCAATTGCCTTGACAGCCGTTCCCGGGCATATTCTACCAGGGCTTTGCTCGCAGCCGTACGGAATTGCCAGAGGGTGGCATCAGACACGCGCCGGATATTCCGTTCGAGGTGTTTTGTGGTCCCCCGCCAGCGGCCCTTGCCGCACGCTTCAGTCCAAAGATCGTCCGCCGCGGCCGAGTCCCAGCTCGGCATATGTACCCCATTGGTTACATATCCGACAGGCACTTCGTTCTCCGGCCATCGCGGGAACAGCGGGAGGAAGATATTCCGGCTCACCTTTCCGTGCAGGCGGCTCACCCCGTTCACCGCCCCGCTCCCCCGGATGGCCAGGTAGGCCATGTTGAAGCTCTCCGCATCGTCGTGCGGGTTTTGGCGGCCCAGTGCCAGCAGATCGCGGATCGATATTCCGAGTCTTTTTTCGGCATACCCGCCGAGATAGGTTTCGATAAGGAAAGGAGCGAAACGGTCGAACCCGGCTGCCACCGCCGTGTGCGTGGTGAAGAGGTTCCCTGCGCGCGTGACGCTGAGCGCAACGTCAAACGGCTGCGCGGTTTCTTCCATGTAACTGCGCGCACGTTCCAGCACGGCAAACGCCGCGTGTCCCTCGTTGAGATGGCAGACATCCGGTTTGATACCCAGCGCGCCCAGCAACCGCCATCCGCCGATTCCCAGCACCAGTTCCTGTGTGAGGCGCAGTTCCGGCCCGCCGCCATACAGTTGGCTGGTGATTCCCCGGTGTGCAGGAAAATTCGCCGGGTCATTGCTGTCCAGCAGGTAGAGCTTGACTCTGCCGACCTGNNGCGCAGCCAGACGGAATAGCCGGGCAGGGCGATCTCCAGCCGCAACCATTCTCCGTCAGCCTGGCGCAGGGGAGTGATCGGGAGCTGTCCCGGATCGTTATAGGGAAAGAGAGCCTGTTGCCCTCCGTCCTTATCGATGATCTGGCGAAAGTAGCCTTGCTGGTAGANNCCCACACCGACCACCGGCACACCCAGATCGCTGACCGCCTTGAGCTGATCGCCGGCAACGTTCCCGAGCCCGCCGGAGTAGATAGGCAACGCCTCGCTCAGCATAAACTCCATGCTGAAATACGCAGTGCAGCTCAGTTCACTTTGCGGATGGTGCTCCTGGAACCAGGAGGGGGCTTGCATCGCAACCCGGTTGGATTGTACCTGCTCGTCAACTCTCTTGCGAAAGACGGGATCGGCCAACACACGTTCGATCCGTTCGCGCGAGACTGTCTGCAGCACGACCCACGGGTTTCTGGTGATTTCCCACAGGGCGGGATCCAGCTGCCGCCAGACTGTGTCGGTCGCATGATCCCACGACCAGCGCACATCCAGCGCAAGNNCCCTCAATTTCCGTGGGGAGGAGGTTGTACATCGGATGGCTGACACGCATCTGTTTGCCCATCATTTTTCCTTTCGTGCCAGCCGGACAGGTTCACACCTTCTGCGGAGATGCGGCCAGTGCATTGCTGACGATTGTCTGCGCCTCCTCCTGAATGAGGCGGAGATGATCCGTTCCCCGGAAACTCTCGGCATAGATCTTGTAAATATTCTCTGTCCCGGATGGACGCGCTGCAAACCATCCGTTTTCGGCCACCACCTTCAATCCTCCGATGGGAGCGCCGTTACCGGGTGCGGTGGTCAGGATGGCCTGGATTTTTTCACCAGCCAGGTCTTTGATCTTTACCTGTTCCGGTGAAAGTTTGGCGAGGAGCGCTTTTTGTTCCGGGTTGGCCGGAGCATCGATGCGCTCGTAAACCGGCTCGCTGAACTCGTGGGTAAGTTCGCGGTAGATCTCACCCGGGTCGCGCCCCATTCCGGCAGTGATCTCCGCCGCCAGCAAAG
>PMCM01000112.1:0-52119 GCA_003154155.1 Ignavibacteriota bacterium
GCGGGCATTACTACGGATGAGTCGGATGTCACGCGTGACGTCTGTTGTCCAAACCCGGGGATGGCCGTCAGCCAACAGAGCGCGAACACGACGGGCGCCGTTCTCATCGAACACTTCCTTCGAATGCCTGCACGAGCCGGTCATCGGTGGCTATAAACACACGATCCGCCCCCACGACAGGCGTTGTTTTGATCCGTCCGGAAACGCCGCCCTTCCAGAGTATCTCCCCTTTGGCGGCGTCGATCGCAATCAGTTCTTTCCTGAGCGTCCCGACATACAGCACGGCGTTGGCGGCAACTATTCCCGCGTTAATGGGTGAATGGACATCACAGGACCAGAGCAGTGCACCGGTGCGTTGATCCAGGGCGATGACGACTCCTCCGGTAGTCCCGACATAGCAGCCCCCTCTGTGCAGGAGCGGGGGAGCATAAATTGCCGCACCCGAGGCATGGCTCCACAACAGGGAACCGCCGGTGAGCCCTACAGCGTACATCGTGCCGTGCAACGTTCCCACGTAGACAGTGGTGTCGGCGATGGAAGGGCCCGCCTGGATGGCTCCGTCGGCGGCAAACGTCCATCGCACCTTTCCGGTACGGGCATCAAGATTGTACAACCGGCCGTCATCTGCGCCGAAGACCACATTGACATCCGCACCGGCAGGAGAGGAACGGATCCCCTTGAGGGAGGTGTTACCCGGGAGGTCAAAATGCCATACCGTCTCTCCGGTGGAGCGATCGACAGCCGTGAACCTGCCGCTGACATTTCCGACAAATACCCGGGCGTCCATGAGCAGGGGGGATGCCTGGATGTCGACGAGGGCGGTCTTCCAGCGTGCCTTGCCTTCGAGAAAATCATAGCCGATGAGCGTCTCATGTGATCCCGCGACCGGCACGATCACCAGATCCCCGTCGATCACCGGAGCACCCTCGATCGATCCGCCGAGGGTGACCCAGCCGATGCGCTTGCCCGTTTTGGCGTTCAAGGCGTACAGTTCGCCGCGCAAATTGCCGACCATGATGATGCTGTCGACGAGAAGCAGGGAGCCTGACCCGATGCCCGCTGTAATGTCCTGCTCCCACACCTGCGTCAGGGGGGGCAGTATGGTGACCGCGAGGGCGTTCACACGTCCGATGGTATGGGCAAACGTCGGGGTATCATTTTTACCGGGCCGCAACGGATAGCCCAGTCGCAACCCGCTGCACCCATTCAGAAGACTGACCGCACAAACAAGCAGGAACGTGCATATCCGGAGGCTCATCAGAAGTCGTATCCGAAAAAGAACTGGTGGAACAGCCCGTCCTGAAACCTGTTGAAGTTGTCTTCGATGCGCTTGCCGAGATCATAGCGCAGCACGAGGACGCCGCCGAGGTTGAGACGAATGCCGCCGCCGACGCTTCCGAGTGTCTGCAGGTAGTCTGTGTCCCATGCACTGCCGGCATCGAAAAAGAGGGCGCCGCGGATGGAGAAAAAGCTCAGGCCGAAGAACGGGAAGCGGACGGCCAATTCATCGATGAAGGGAAAACGCAATTCGTGGCTTGTCAACCAGAGTTTTTCTCCGCGGATGCTCCAGCGGTCATATCCCCGGAGATCCCAGCTCCCACCCATGACAAAACGGCGGGATTCCTTCCCGTCGTTGTAAAAAATCCAGAAGCGGGAGGCGAAGGCGCTGCGCTGGCCGAGCCGGATATAGCTGCGATAGTCCGCGATCACGGAAAAGTAGTTGACGTTGGAGTACTGGATATCGGAGGTGTACGCGAGCGTCAGATTGAATCTGCTGCCATCCAGCGGACCGCTCGGCCCCCAGAGGGAATTGTCGTGGGTGAACGCCAATGAATTGGAGACGAGAAGAGCCTTGCGTTCCTCAATCGCACCGTCCACCTCACGATTGGAATTGCTGACACTTACTCCCGATTCGATGCGATCAAACTTTGAGATCGGATAGCTCAGGGCAAAATAGCCGCCGAAGACCCGCTCGTAGTAGTATTCATCCTTGGAGGTCAGATCGTAACGGCGTCCGGTGAACCGGTAGATGCCGTAGGCGTAGTTTGTCCGCTGGCTGAGGGAAATACGGGATATCGCGATGTTGAAGCTGGACAACAGCTCGTCCTGCGTTTCGGCAGTATTGTAGAGAAGGAAGTAATACTGTTCATTGCCGAGCACATCGCTCAGGGAGAGGAAGGCCCCGCCCGAGGTTCCGAAAACGGGATCGGTGGAAATCGTGCTTTGCGCGAAATCCAAGCTGTATTCACCGCGGTATTTGTATCGTTCCTGTTCATTCTCCCCGCGCAGGCTCTGCGGTTCCCATGGAGCGCCATGAGCGCCGACATCCAAGACCATGGTGGTCGTGGACGTGTCGAGCACGGTCTGTACGTGGGGGATCATCTGAAGCCGGAAACTGAATTTCTCAAATGCGGTGAAGACCAGGTCGCCGGAGGAGGTCCATGCGGGATCGAAGGCGGAGGTCAGGAATGCGCTGACCCGGGTCATCATGCGGTGTCCGGCAGGATGGGGCATCTGCATGTTCATGACCCAGATGTTATTAACCCCGCCGGCGTCACAGGTGAATGCCAGCTGCGACCCGTCATGTGACCATGCCGGCGAGCCGGCGCTCTCTTTTCCATAGGTGAGGTATTCAATATCGCCGGAGGCCAGATCGTAGAGGAAGAGATTATAGGCTCCGTCTTTGCCGAAGGGCGTACGATCAGACACAAACGCGATCTTGTCGCCGTGGGGCGACCACGCGGGATCCCGGTCATCGTAGGTGTCATCGGTCAGTCGCCGGAGTTCCCGTGTATCCGTATTCAGGATATACAGGTCATTCTGTCCCCCCCGGTCGATAGCGGAGAACGCCACCCGTTTGCCGTCAGGGGCCCAGGAAACGGACCCGATGCTGACGAGCTGGGTGAACCGGAAGGTATTGATCATATCGTCGGTGACCACGTCATAGATATGCAGCGCATCCTGCTCGCCGCTTTTCGTCACGAATGCGAGGAGCCCCAGGCGGGAGATGTCGATCCGGCTCCGCAGGGGATGAAAGGCTTCAAGTTCGTCGGTCTGTTCCCCTTTGATGATGTTGGTTGCGGGGGACTCGGGATTCGGGTCATTCAGACTCTTTTTATATATGCCGGTATATCCCGTCCGGTTGCCCACAAAGTATACTTCCCGTGTGGTGTCGTGTTCAAACACGGTCGGTTTTGCATTGAATCCTTCGATGACAATTCTCTTGGCGGCCTGACTCGGTTGATCACTCACTGCCAGGAGGGGGTAATACTGCTTCTTTAGCGCATAAAGCCACTCCTCGTCGAATTCGCGGAACCCCTTGCCGATGGTAAGGCGGAACACATCATTGAACGAAGCCTCTTTCCAGAAATTCTCCATCAGCAAAAGCACTTTTTCGTCTCCATATCGCGCGGCCAGGTGCTTGAGCGCATTCTGTCCTTCCTTGTACATCAGGAACGAGCCGTAGATCTGATCCATATCTACGAGGCCGACGGCGATGTCGTTCAGTACGGCGTCGCGCATGACCATTTCCGCCTGTTCATCCCATTCGGTCGACCAGAATTCCGCGAGGCCTTCGACGAACCAGAGGGGGGGATACCGGTCCTGCGTTTTACGGTGGTCGGTCAGCACCCGGCCGATCTTGCTGTGCATGAACACATGGACAAGTTCGTGGCGGATCACATGACGGAACTGGGGGATCGAACCATCGGCAGGGATGACGACGCGCCCTTTCAAGAACTCAAAGAAACCGCCGACGCCTTCCGGGATGAACCCCCCGGTTGTGTTCGTTTGCTCGAAATGGAGGTGCGAACTGTAAAAGATAAGGGGGACGCGCGCGTTGAGGGAGTGATTAAACTTCACCTGGAGAAGCCCGTAGGCTTCCTCGGCAAAAAAGGCCCCGCGTTCGGCGAGGTCCTTCATATCGGCGTAGTAATAGATGTCAAAGTGTTCGGTACGGAGGACGTGCCAGTCGAAATCGGTGTACTGGACTTTGTTGCGCCCGAAATAGAAGAACTGTGCATGCACCGTGGAAGCAACGGTGAGGAGGACGAAAACGATGGGTATGGTAAAGAAGGATCTCTTCATTGCCGGCCATGTCAGCACAACATCAGCGTCGTTGGCGCATTGTATGGAGTTTCCCGCGGATTTGCAAGAACGATGCGGTGAAATGGCGCTTGCGCCCTGTATTTACTTCTCCGGTTCTTTCGGGGCCTTGGCTTTTGCCGGGACTGCCGGTTTCTTCGTGGCCGAGCGCGTCGTGTCTTTCTGCGTCTCCCGTCGGGGTGCCGGATGAAGAACCGCTGGTGGTGTTCGCTTCTTTTCTATGACGCGGGGTGGCGGGGTGGAGGGAGGGGTAGGCTTGGCTGGGGCCGGTCGTGCTGCGGCTGCGGGGAGAACAGGTGCCGGTTGCTCGGTCGTCGCTGGTGCAGGAAGCGGTGGGGCTGCCTGGACCGGCTGGACCACGTTATCACCCGTGATGTGGATCCTGGTGAGTGTGCGTTGGCCGTGAACGACATTCTCCTTCTCCGTCCGCCGCTCCCGCACCTGCTGGTTGGCTGTACGCTCGATCTCCCTGGGATCGGGCGGTTTTTCCCTGCTGCCGGTCCGGCCTGCCATCGGGAGTGCGGGAGGTGCTGTCCGTGTGCGGAACCGGCTTACCCCCGGTTGAACAAAATGATCGGCAGGCACCACCACCCAGTACCGGTCACCGCCCGACTCGAAGGCGTCGGGGAATTCGGCCCGCGGCGGCGGAAGCGGGGCCCAGCCGACGTAGTGGTCGGTGACATACCAGCGGACGCGCGCCGGGGACCATTCATAACCCGGTACCCATACCCATCCGTCCGCGCCGAACCTTGTCCAGCTCCCATAATGATAGACAACCCAACCGTACGGTTCGTCTGAATCCCACACCCATCCACGATCTGTCCAGACCCACTGACCGTCGACAAATGGGGACCAGTCTCCAGGGACGGCGGGCTGCCAGACGCGGCCATAGCCGGGGACCTCGATCCAGTTGCCGTAACCGCTGAGGACGGGGAATGGGTCCTGGACTTGCGGGGTGGGTGTGTGGGTCGTGACGTCACCGGCTCCACAACCGGCGAAGAGAACGGCGACGAGTGAGAAATGCACAAGGAGGTTTTTCATGCCGTTCCTGTTGTTCGATGGTACCGCATTTGCCCGCAAGGCTTCTTCCCTATTCAACACCGGGAAAAACGTCAGGAGTTCCGCGCAGGCGCTCACGACCGTGTGCGGTCTCCGGTCGATGACGCAAGTACGGGTCTCAGTGCTGTGCGAGCGACTGCTTGAGATAGTCGATGACGGCGACGGGCGTCGGGTCTTCGCCGTGGAGGATCGCCATATAGCAGCTGACCCAGTCGCCAAGCTGCACCAGGGAGAACAGGCGGGCGAGCAGGCTTTTGCCTTCGCTCCACACTTCAACCACGTGTCCGGTATACCGGCTGATGATCTCCCGTGTCAATTCCATGCGGATCTGCACGCGCTTGTGGTCATCCTTGTCGCGCAGAAAGACCACGACCATTTCGCGCATTTCATTTTCGAGGACTTTCCAGCCGACGAGCTCGTTGTGGTTCATTTCCGGGAGCACGTGGCCGAAGGCGAGGGCCTTGCTGTTCTCGGCAATCTGTCCGCGCCAGCGTGTATTGACCGCGTCAAAACGTTCTGTAGACGAATAGCAGACGGTGATCCGGTGGTGCAGTTTTTGCGCGAGCGCGAGTGCCGGGTTGGTTGAAGGATCCAGGCCGGCGAAGCGCTGTGTCCCGGCATCCATCAGCGCAACCGTTTCGGCGATGTCCTTTTGACGGCTTTTGATGAGTCCGAGACGGGCGAGGGAGACCAGCAGGGGGAAGAAGGAGTAGCCGAGTGCCGCTCTGGGGGGGAGGCCGCCGGGCACCTTGATGAACGGCGAACGGCCCTTGCGGGCGAGTTGTTCGGTCAGGCCGTTGGACGACACACACAACAGGCGTGCCTTCCGTTTGAGTGCCTCCCGGTGCGCCGTAGTGGTTTCCTCGGTGTTGCCCGAATAGCTGGAAATGATGACCAGCGAGTTCGGCCCGACAAATTTCGGCAGCGTGTAGTTGCGGTTGACGATGAAGGGGACGGGCAGTTCGTCGGCGAGGTAGCTGCGCAGCAGATCGCCGCCGATGGCGGATCCTCCCAGGCCGCACATCACGATATTCCGGATGCCGGCGGTGCGCATGCGTACCTGTGCGTTTTCCGCGATCGCCAGGGCATCGCGGATCTGATCGGGAAAACCACGCAGCAGTGTGAGCATGCCGGAACGGTCAATTTTGGTGATGTCGTCGGACGTCATGGGGGTATTCCTGTTAGTGTGAGGTCCCTTCGAACTCGAGGGGGATTTCCGGGACCTTGTTTTTGATCATGGACGACAAGAACGCGCGGATTTCCGCTTCCGTGTGCAGTGAGCAGACTTTGTCCGCGACGCGTTTCGCGTCTTTCACTTTGATGGACCGGATGATTTTCTTGATTTCCGGCAGCACAGGGGGGATGACGCTCAGTTCATCGACGCCGAGCCCGACCAGGAACGCCGTGGCGAGGGGGTCGCCGGCCATTTCGCCGCACACGCCCACCCAGATATTTTTCCGGTGTGCCGCCTCGACGACATGCCGCAGGGTGCGCACGACGGCGGGATGATACGGCTGGAAGAGCCGCGCGACGGCGTCGTTGCCGCGGTCGACGGCCATGATGTACTGCACCAGGTCGTTTGTGCCGATACTCAGGAAATGGACTTCGGCCGCAATCTGCTCCGCCATCATGGCGGCTGCGGGGACTTCGATCATCACGCCGACTTTTATGCGTGCGTCGAACTTCACGCCGTGCGCTTTCAGTTCGTCCATTGCCTGCCGGAGCAGATGCTTGGCTTGCTGCACCTCGGTGACGGTGGAGACCATCGGAAACATAATGCGGACGTTGCGCCGCGTGCTCGCCCGGAGGATCGCACGCAGCTGATCAAGGAAGATATCGTGCCGATCAAGCATCACGCGGATTCCGCGCCAGCCAAGAAAGGGGTTTTCTTCGTGCTGGCCGTCGGGCGCAAGCTTGTCCCCTCCGACATCGAATGTCCGGAAAATGACCGGATGGGGGAATGCCGATTCGGCGACCCGCGCGTACAGTGCCGCCTGCTCGTCTTCGCTGGGATATGCCGCTTTGCCGATGAGCTGCATCTCCGTCCGGAATAGTCCCACGCCTTCCGACCCCTGGAGGCGGGCGAACTCGACCTCCTCCGCGAATTCGACATTCGACGAAAGCTCGATGTGTTTTTTGTCCAGCGTGTCCGCCGGGAGGGCGGCAATGCCCGCCAGCTCCTGTGCGAAAGCGAGGAAGCGCTCCGCACGGGCTTGCAGAATCTTGAGCGTATCGGGGGTCGGGTTGATGATCAGAACGCCGGCATAGCCATCAATGGCCAGCGAATCGCCCGTGGCGATCTGTTTCGTTGCGTTATGCAGTCCGACCACGGCCGGTATCTTCAGGGAACGCGAGAGCAGGGCGGCATGAGACGTGACGCCGCCGAGATCGGTGGCATACCCCAGGATCTGGTTGCGGCTGAAAATAACGGTGTCGGCGGGGGCCAGGGTCTCCGACACGATGATCGAAGCGCCTTCGAGCCGGGAATACAACTTCTGGTCCTGGATATTCCTGATGATGCGGTTCATCACGTCGTCCACATCGTGCGCGCGTTCGTGCATGTACTCGTCGGGCGACGCGAGCATCATCTGCCGGTATTTGTTGATTTCATCTGCGACGATGAATTCCGCATTCAGCAACTCCGTGGCGATGCGGTGTTTGATGGACCCCATCAGGATCGCATCGCCGAGGATCATGATTTGCGCTTCGAAGATCGTGGCGCTCTGGGAGCCGAGCTTCTGTTCGGCAAACGTGAGGACCTTGCGGAGTTCTTTTTCGGAACGCGCATTGGCCGCCTGCAACCGTTCGATCTCCGCATCGACATCGTCCGGCGTGATGGCTTTCCGTTCCACGCGCGGGATCTGTTTCGTATACAGATACGCCGGCCCGGTAGCAATGCCGGGCGCTGCGGCGATCCCCTTTAGGACGATTTCTTCCGTGCCGTGGTGTGGTGTGTCCATAGTCAGTCTTCGTCAAAGCCCCGTGCGATGAGATCCACGATTGCCTCCGCCGCTTGTTCTTCGTCGGGTCCGTCAAACCGGAGGGTCAGGGACGAACCTTTTTCGGCGGCAAGTGTCATGACGCCGATGATGCTCTTTCCGTTTATCTCGAACGAATCCTTGGTGATCGTAAATTCCGCCCGGAAGCGGGCGGCGGTTTTGACGAGGGCCGCAGCCGGCCGGGTGTGCAACCCCGCCCTGTTGACGATGGTGACGGTTCGCTCAATCATGGTCAGGAGGCACGATCGACCAGTGAAGACGACAGCCATCGGAGCATCGCCGTCGCGGCGGAATCCGGAACGGCATCCAGCGCGTGCAGGGCACGCCGGGTGTTTGCGGCAACGAGGTCCCGTGTTGCGTCGATCACCGCATGATGTTCGTAGACCGCCCGTACGGTGCGGACCAGCCTGCGCCGGCCGGCGGCGGAGAGTGGGCGGGGCGGGGTCGTTTTTCTCCGCAGGACCTCTTCCAGGAGCCGCCGGTCGCTTCCCCGGGATCGTTCCAGCGCCGTCAGCAACAAGTACGTCCGTTTGCCCTCGACGATGTCGCCGCCGATTGTTTTGCCGAATTGCCTCTCATCGCCGACAACATCGAGCAGATCGTCCTGCAACTGAAATGCCCGGCCCAGATACGCACCGAACGCGCGCAATGCGCGCACGGTCGGGGGAGATCCGCCCCCAATCCGCGCACCAAGCTCCGTGGAGGTGGTGATCAGCCGTCCGGTTTTCCGTGCGATCATGTCGAAATATTGCGCCACCGTCACGTTGTTGCGCCGTTCGAATGCAAGATCCATCGCCTGTCCCTCGCAGACGTCGTGGACGCCGCGTGTGAGCAGGCGAACGAGCGTGGGGAGATCGTCATGTCGTGTCCTGAGGAGTTCCTCATAAGCAAGTGCGACGAGGGTGTCGCCCGCGAGGATGGCGGAGTTCAGATCCCATTTCACGTGCACGGTGGGTACTCCCCGGCGTGACGGGGCATGGTCCATCACATCATCGTGGACGAGCGTGAAATTGTGCATGATTTCCACTGCCGCCGCTGCGGGGAGGGCCGCGCGGGCCGTTCCTCCGGCGGCTTCACTGCAGAGCAGCACCAGCACGGCCCGCAGCCTTTTCCCGCCGGTGGTGAGGACATACCGGCACGCCTCACGCAGCGTTTCGGGGGGCGCCGGTTTCACCAGCCGTGCAAGATGAGCGTCGACGTGACGCCGCAGGACCTCATACCTGTGGGTGAATATGCGGCTCATGCGCCGGTTCTCCGCAGAAGGGGCGTATGCTGGAGGCCGGTCAGCGTTCGTGCGCCTGTGAGAAACATCGTACTCCTGAGTTCAAATGCGAGTCCGTCAATGAACCGTGCTGCGCCGGCCGCTCCGCCATCGTGCAGGGCGCGCAGCACGGGCCGTGCAGCGGCCACCAGATCGGCACCCAGCGCAATGCACTTTGCCGCATCCAGCCCGTTTGTGATCCCGCCCGATGCGGTCACGTGAAGCGCAGGCGTGCGGAGTTTTTCCGCGGCGAGGTCCTGCAGCGCCCGCGCCGTGGGTATGCCCCAATCCCAGAACACGGCCGTACCGGAACGGTCTTTGCGCCGGAGGATTTCGACGCCGGCCCAGCTCGTGCCGCCCGCACCCGCGACGTCGATATGGCGCACACCCGCGTCCACAAGCCGCCGGGCGACCGCGGCGGAGATCCCGGCGCCGATCTCTTTGACGATGACCGGGACGGGCAGTTCCCGCACGAGCATGGCGATGCCATCCAGCACGCCGCGGAAGGCCGGGGTGCCTTCCGGCTGCAGCAGCTCCTGCAGCGGGTTGAGGTGGACGGCCAGTGCATCGGCGCGTACCAGTCCGACCAGCAGCAGTGCCGACCGGGCGTCTCTCATGCGGGCCACTTCAGCAGCCCCGATATTGCCGATCACCGGGATATCAGGCGCCGCTTCGCGGACCACCGAAAACGATCGGTGGTAGGTGTCGTTCTCGAGCGCCTGCCGCTGGCTGCCGACCCCCATGGCGAGACCGCGGGTCGCGCAGACTTCTGCAAGGCTGCGGTTGATCCGCGTGGCTTCGGCGTAGCCGCCGGTCATGCACGACACGAGAAACGGCAGGGCGAGGCGCCGACCCAGGAACGAAGTTGTCGTGTCGATCTCGTCGAAATTCAGCTCCGGCAGCGCGTTGTGTTCGAACTCCCACTCCTCAAGACCCGTCCTCTTCTCCCTAAACGCGACATCGTTTGTGAGAATGGACCGGACATGCTGCTGCTTTCGTGTACTTGTGCCACGGCGAGGAGAGGTACGGGGCATGCAGGGATGAAGTGAGTGAAACTTCACGTCTTGCTCAGATGATACATATTTCACCGTCCAGAATCAACGCACGGCCTGTGTGTCGTGCGTCACACGGGAGGGGCCGTTTGTTGCTTCTCTGACGGGAGTTGTGTACCATGTAACGATTTTCTGGAGCGGATTCTGCTATGCATGCAATAATACCTGTTGCCGGAATCGGCACGCGACTTCGCCCGCACACCTTTACGCACCCGAAAGTGCTGTTAAATGTGGCAGGAAAGCCGATCCTCGGGCACATCCTTGACAAAGTCATTGCCGAAGGGGTGACGGAGGCGACGATCGTCGTCGGGCACATGAGTGAGAAGATCATGGAGTATGTGCGCTCCGCCTACCCGGATTTCCCCGTGGAATTTGCGGAACAGGACATGCCGCTCGGTCTGGGACACGCGATCTATACCGCACGTAAGGCTCTGGGGAAGGATCCGGTGTTGATCATCCTGGGCGACACGATTTTTGACGTGGATCTCCGTCCCGTGCTCCAGCGACCGGTGAGTGCCCTCGGGGTGAAGGCCGTGGAGGACCCGCGTCGTTTTGGCGTTGCGGAGACCGTCGAAGGGATCATTACTCATCTCGTGGAAAAACCCGAACACCCCTCCACCAATCTGGCTGTGGTCGGACTCTATCACATTGTCAATACTCCCCTGCTCCGGGAATGCCTGGATGCCGTGGTGACGCGGGATATCCGCACAAAAGGGGAGTACCAGTTGACCGACGTGCTCCAGATGATGATCGACCGCGGAGAACGGATGGAGACCTTCCACGTTGAGGGTTGGTACGACTGCGGTAAACCGGAAACGTTGCTTTCCACCAACCGCGCCCTGCTGCAGAAGCACTCCACATACAGGCCGATGGCGGGAGTGGTGATCACCGAGCCCGTCTACATCGCACCGACCGCCTCGCTCTGTAATTGCGTTGTCGGACCGAACACCACGGTGGGCGACGGAGCGGAAGTGAGCGAAGCGATCGTGCGGAACGCCATCATCGGTTCGCACGCGCGGGTCAGCCGGGTGTTGCTGGAGAATTCCATCATCGGCAATTCGGCGATCGTGCACGGAAGCTATAAACGCTTCAACGTGGGTGATTCCTCTGAGCTGGAGTTTCAATAATTCGCTGCATGGTTCTGTTCAACAATTGAGGCGCACTATGTCGTATCTCTTCACCTCCGAGTCGGTGTCCGAAGGGCATCCCGACAAAGTCTGCGATCAGATCTCCGATGCTGTCCTTGATGCGCTGCTGGCGCAGGACAAGCATTCACGCGTCGCGTGTGAGAGCTTTGTGACCACCGGTCTGGCGCTTGTCGGCGGCGAGATCACGACGAACGGCTATATCGAAGTACAGGACATCGTCCGGGGCGTGATCAAGGATATCGGTTATACGAAGGCGGAGTACCGGTTCGACGGCGACAGCTGTTCCGTGATTTCGGCCATCCATTCCCAGTCTGCCGATATAGCGCGCGGCGTCGACACGGGCGGTGCCGGTGACCAGGGAATGATGTTCGGGTATGCGTCGAACGAAACGCCCGAATACATGCCCATGCCCATCATGTTTGCGCACAAACTGGTGAAACGGCTCGCCGATATCCGGAAAAAGGAGTTGAAGCTGATGCCATACCTCCGTCCGGACGCAAAGTCGCAGGTGACGATCGAATACCACGGGCGCAAGCCGGTGCGTGTCCACACGGTGGTGATTTCCACGCAGCACGATGCCGATGTGTCGCAGAAGAAGATCCGCGAGGATGTGATCCGGCACGTGATCCGGCACGTCATTCCGGCGGAGATGCTGGACAAGAACACCGTCTATCACGTCAACCCGACCGGCCGTTTTGAAATCGGCGGCCCGCACGGCGACACGGGGTTGACCGGTCGCAAGATTATCGTGGACACCTACGGCGGCCGTGCGCCGCACGGAGGGGGCGCGTTCTCGGGAAAAGACCCGTCGAAGGTCGACCGCAGCGCCGCGTACGCCACCCGCCACGTCGCCAAGAATCTCGTGGCATCGGGACTTGCTGACGAATGCCTCATCCAGGTCTCGTACGCGATTGGCGTTGTCGATCCCATCTCCATCCACGTGAACACCTACGGCACCGGACGCATTCCGGACATGGAATTGGAGAAGGTGGTGATGAACGAGATCGATATGACGCCGCGCGGTATCATCAAGCGGCTCAATCTGCTCCGCCCGATCTACCGGAAAACGGCGGCCTACGGACATTTCGGACGGAACGACAAGGATTTCAGTTGGGAAAAACTGGATCTTGTGGATACCATCCTGAAGGCGATTAAGTAAATAACGAACACGATCTCTCACAACTGCAGAAACATCACCCATGGACCAGAAAGCCGGCAGGTACAAAGTCCGCAACCTCAAGCTAGCACAAGAAGGGGCGAAACTCGTTGAATGGGCCGAGTCACGCATGCCCGTCCTCATGGCACTCCGCGAGAAGTACAGCAAATCCAAGCCGTTCAAGGGATACAAGATCGCGGGATGTCTCCACGTGACCAAAGAAACCGCCGTTCTGGTGAAGACCTTCGAGGCCGCCGGGGCAGAGGTGAGCTGGAGCGGCTGCAATCCTCTTTCCACCAACGACGCGGTCGCGGCTGCCCTGGCCGCGGAAGGCATATCCATCTTTGCCTGGCATGGCATGAATGTGAAAGAATTCTACTGGTGCATCGAGGAGACGCTGAAGTTTCATCCCAATCTGACCCTGGACGATGGTGCCGATCTCATCTTCACGATCCACAAGAATCATCCGGAATTCGCCAAGCAGTTTGTCATCGGCGGGACGGAAGAAACGACCACCGGCGTCCATCGTCTCCGCGCGATGGCGGCTGACGGTGCGCTGAAATATCCGGTGATTGCGGTGAACGATGCCGAAACCAAATGGGATTTTGATAACGTGTACGGCACTGGCCAGTCCACCCTCGACGGCATTCTTCGCGCAACGAGCGTGCTCCTCGCCGGCAAAAATATTGTGGTCGCCGGGTTCGGTCATTGCGGAAAAGGTGTGGCGATGCGTGCCAAGGGACTCGGCGCCAATGTCATCGTCACCGAGATCAAACCGACAGCAGCGCTCAAAGCGACTCTTGAAGGCTACCGGGTCATGACGATGGATGAGGCTGCAAAGGTAGGGGACATCTTCATCACCGCGACCGGGGTGAAGGATGTGATCATCAAACGTCACTTCCAGTCGATGAAGGATGGGGCCATTGTTTGCAACACCGGCCATTACGACTGTGAAATCAACATCCCGGACCTCGAGGCCGTGGCGAAGGGGAAACGCGATATCCGGGAGAACAATGAAGAATACACCATGAAGGACGGCCGTCACATTTACCTGCTTGCGCAGGGCCGTCTGGTGAATCTTGCTGCCGCCGAAGGACATCCGTCGGAGGTCATGGATATGTCGTTTGCCAACCAATTCATGTCGCAGTTACGGCTGGCGGAACTGCACAGGAAGGGCGTGCGCTTGGACAACGGCGTCCACGACATTCCCGAGTCACAGGATCAGGAGATTGCCCTGGTAAAGCTGGGGACTCAGGGTCACAAAATTGACAAGCTGACTCCGGCACAGGTGAAATACGCGGACGATTACAGCGCGGGAACGTAAGCACGCGATAGCGAAAGATCAGCATGGAAGGCGGGTTGCATCAGCGGCCCGCCTTCCGGCGTTTCCGGCCTCGATGCCGCTGCCGGGCGGGAGCGCGGCGGGGAGGAACGCCCCGGCTTGGAAAACCCCGCCGAAATTGGTATTTTTCCGTTGACAATGCATGGCCCTCCCACCGCACATACTCGAGCAGGTTCTGGATCTCGTTCCGGATATGTGTTTCGTGTTGCGCGCAGACCTGACGATTCTCGACTGTAACCGGAGAGCGCGCGCGGTGACCGGACTTGCGGCAACACTTCACGGGACCGTAACATTTCCCGCGCTCCTCACATCTGATTCCCCCCGCCCCCCGTTCGATACGCTCAACAGCAACAACAGCTACAGCGAGACTGAGGTGAGATTTCGCCAGACGGCCCGCCGGGCGATGGATGCACTCGTGTCCGTCCGCTGCATCGAGGAAAACGGTGAATCCCTGTTTTTTGTGTTCGGACGCGATATCTCGGAATCTAAGCAGCGCGAACTCGACCTGCTCCGTTTTTCGAATGTGGTACACTATACGGTGAATCCCATTCAGATCACCGACGCGCAGGGGAAGATGATCTACGTGAACCCGGCGTTCGAACGGTCGACCGGGTACAGCAAGGAAGAGTTGATCGGGCGCAACCCCAGCGTCATCTCAAGCAAGAAGTACACGAAAGAGTTCTGGACCCGGGTGTGGGATGAGATCAGCTCCGGCAAGGTGTGGAACGCCGAAGTGGAAAATCGCAGGAAAGACGGCTCGCCGATATTTGCCCAGCTGCTGATTTCCCCCATCATGGATATGGACGGGAAGGTGATCGGGTATCTCGGATCGCATCGCGATATCACCGAACAGAAGGCGCTGGAGCAGCAGCTGATGCATTCGCAAAAGATGGAGAGCATCGGCACGCTCGCCGCCGGCATCGCCCATGAGGTCGGCAACCCCCTGACCTCCATCTCTTCGATCGTCCAGGTGCTGCAACGTACCATCGACGATGATTTTGCGCGCGACAAGCTGGGCATGGTGCAATCCCAGGTCCACCGCATTACCAAGATCATCCGCGACCTCGTCGATTTTTCCCGGCCATCGAATTACCAGATGCAACCCACCGACGTGACGAAAGTGCTGACCGATGCGGTGGAAATCGTCAAGATGGGGAAGAAGGCCAAACAGGTGACCTTCTACACGCACGTGCGCCAGCAGATCCCGCTGCTGTCCCTGGTGCCTGATCAGCTCGCCCAGGTGTTCATCAACATTCTGTTGAATGCCGTCGATGCCCTGCAGGGCAAGAAGGGATCCATCACCACGGAATTTGAACGGGATGACGACTCGGTGAAAATCACCATTGCTGATGACGGCGAAGGCATTCCTGCCGAGAACCTGACCAAGATTTTTGAACCCTTCTTTACGACGAAACGTGTCGGAGAGGGGACCGGGCTGGGCCTTTGGGTCAGCTACGGCATCATCAGGAGTTTTCGTGGCGACATCGCGGTTTCGAGTGAGCGGGGGAGAGGAACCTCCTTCTGCATCCAGGTACCCCTGAATCCGAAGGACTATTCACATGGCTGAATCGATCTTGATCGTCGATGACGAGGAAATCATCCGGGAATCGCTTTCCTTCGTTCTGGCAAAAGAAGGTTACCGGGTGCAGGACGCGGCGAACGGCCGCCTCGCGCTCGAGAAAGTCCGGGAGCAGGCATTTGATCTCGTCATCACGGATCTGGAAATGCCGGAGATGAAGGGGATCGAGCTGCTGGAGCAGGTGACGCTTCACAGCCCGGAAACGATGGTGGTCATCATCACGGCATATGGGTCCATCGACACCGCAATTGCGGCGTTGCGCAAGGGCGCCGTGGACTATATTCTGAAGCCCGTGGAGTTTGATGAGCTTATCGTGAAAATCAGCCGCCTTCTCGCGAGCCGGCGGTTGACGGTGGAAAACAAACTCCTGCGCGGCGAATTGCACCGCCAGTACAATTTCGACCAGATGATCGGTCAGAGTCCGGCAATGCAGCGTGTGTTTGAGACCATCAAGAAGGTCGCTTCGACGGACGGCACCGTGCTGATCAACGGGAAAAGCGGGACGGGAAAAGAGCTCGTTGCGCGCGCAATTCACTTTTCCAGCCGGCGCTCAACACGTCCCTTCATTGCGGTCAACTGCGGCGCGGTGGTGGAGAACCTCTTCGAAAGCGAACTCTTCGGCCACCGTCGCGGTGCGTTTACCGGGGCAACCATGGATAAGGAGGGGTTCTTCAAGGCGGCTGACGGGGGGACGATCTTTCTGGACGAAGTCAGCGAGATACCATTCCATCTGCAGGTGAAGCTGCTCCGCGCCATCGAGTTGAAAGAGATCACACCCGTGGGGATGTCGATGCCGTTGACCGTCGATGTCCGCATTATCGCATCGACGAACAAGAACCTCCAAAAGGAAGTCGAGGCCGGCCGGTACCGCGAGGATCTCTTCTACCGGCTGAACATCGTCGAAATCAACCTGCCGTCGCTCACCGAGCGCGTGGACGACATCCCTCTGCTCGTCCAGCATTTCGTTGCGAAGTATGCACGGGAGATGACCAAGGACGTTCACGGTGTTGATACCGATGTCATGAAATGCCTGATCGGCCACGCGTGGAAGGGAGAAATCCGCGAGCTGGAGAACATCATCGAGCGGGCCGTGATCTTTGCCGAAGGATCCATCATCACGAAGAAAGAGCTGCCGGCGTTTTTCGATCAACGAACCGATGCCATCTACTCGTTTGATGCGCGGCGGTCGATGAAGGAAGCGGTGGACGATTTCGAACGCCAGTACATCGGACATGTCTTGCGCACCAACCAGTTCAACAAAGAACTAACGGCGAAGGCCTTGAAAATCAGCCTCTCATCGCTCTACAGAAAGCTCGAAGAATTGAACATCCCTTCGCAGGGTTAGGAATTTCCGCTCCGGCATTCCCACAATTCGGAATGTTTTTCCCGTCCCCCTCCCCGAAATCGGCGAATTTATAGTGTTTTTCGCTATGTTTGGAGACTTTTTCTCTCACTCCCTTTGGCACAACTATTGAAAAACAGGCAGTTGTGCCACAGCGGACGAGCAGATGATTTTTCTCAAGAAGATTCTCGTCACGACGGATCTCTCCCCCCACTCGCTGGCGGCGGTGGAGTATGCACTTTCGTTTGGGACTCTGTATACCTCGCGGCTCTACCTGCTTCTCGTGATGGAAAAGAGAGAAGCAGTGCATGCACGGGAAGCACATGTTCATTTCCGGACCGAGGAAGAGGCAACGAAGGCACTCGAGGAGTTCGCGCGCAATAACGTCCCGCATGATGTCCAGATGAATCTCGTCGTGCGGAAAGGAAATCCCGTTGAAGGGATCCTGCGTTTTGCGGGAGAGGAAGGGATCGACATGATCGTCATGGCCACACATGGTCATACCGGTCTGCGCCACATACTGATGGGCAACGTCACGGAAAAAGTCGTGCGCCAGTCCCGCATCCCGGTGCTGACAGTGAAACCCCGTCCGTTCCGGGAGAACGATATTCAAGATGAGGACGTGGAGAAAGATCTCCACCTCCGATGAGAAGGCTGCGGGAACCCGGTCGATGAAAAACCTTGCACATACAGAACCAGGAAAACCGTCGGTCTCGCCGGAAGGCGAATCCGCGGAAACCAAGAAAACAATCCTGCTGTACAGTCCGGATCTGAATTTCTGTTTCAGTCTTTCCATGTTGTTCCAGGATCGTTTCAACGTCATCACGACCACCAATGTCGGGATGTTGGATCGACTTGTGGCCGACTATTCCGCTGACCTGACGTTGGTGGATGCGGTGCCTTCGGAAAAACTGATCGAGCGGATCGAAGGACTGCGATCAATCAATCCGCGACTCCCAATCATCCTCCTGTACGTCTACAATTCCAAGGAGATGAACCTCGATCGGAAAATCCGGGCGCACGTCGACTCCGTGTTCTACAAGCCACTTGAAATTGCGCTCGTTTCCAGGAGAATAGAGGAATTGCTCATCCACGCGTCGTGAGATGCCCTCCTGCTCTCGGATGGATTCCTAAGTGTGCAAAATCATTATCAATTTCTCGCATTTTTGAGAAGCGGGCTCCAAGCTTGTACGAGAATATGTGGTAAAATTCAACATTATTATCCTCCCAACGTTGGCATGTAGATTGAACGTATTCTCTGAATAACAAGGGGTATGTGGGGTTCATGGTGAAACGGTTCCTCCTGCTGTTGGTGCTCGGGTTGATTGCTGCGCCGTTTGCCGTTGCGCAATCGGATGCGGATTGTCTCGGCTGTCACGGCGATGCATCACTCAGCATGTCGCGTCAAGGGAAGAACATCTCCCTGCATGTTGACGCCGGGGCATTCGGAAAATCGGCGCACGCCGACCTGGGATGCGTCGCCTGCCATGAAGGCTTCAACCCCAACGAATTGCCCCACGCCGCAACGATCACCCCGGTAAACTGTTTCTCCTGCCACCAGGACCACCAGCTTGAGCACTATGCGCAGAGCGTCCATGGTAAGGTCATTGAGGGAAAACCGGTGGCTGCCGGGTGTGTCGATTGCCACTCGAAACATGCGATCACGAAGATTACCGACCTCGAGCCGGGCAGGAGGAAGGAATTCGACCTTGCGCTCTGCTCGCGCTGCCACGGCGACGTTGCCGCACATTATCTCATGTCGGACCACAGCAGGGCGTTTGCGAGCGGTGTCAAAGGCGCTCCCGGGTGCATTGATTGCCATGGCGAGCATGCAATCAGAGCCGGCAGCGACTCGCTGTCTGCGACATCCCGGATGCATGTCTCGGCGACATGTCTGAAATGCCATCTCGACAATCCCGAAGTCCGGGCGCGTGTCGGCCCGTCGGCCGGATTCATCGCCAGTTACGAGCAGAGCGTCCACGGCCAGGCGATCAAGAACGGAAATGAAGCGGCGGCGACGTGCATCGATTGTCACACCGCACACGAGGTGAAGAAGGGCGCCAACCCGGCGTCCGGCGTGGCGAAACAGAATATCGCATCGACATGTGGCCAGTGCCACGGCGATATCCGCGATCAGTATGAGGAGAGCATCCACGGAAAATCGCTCGCGCGCGGGATTACCGCTGCGCCGACATGCACCGACTGCCACGGTGAACATTTTATCCTCTCCCCGAAGGACGCGCGTTCGCCTGTCGCGGCGGCAAATGTTTCCACACAAGTCTGCTCCCCCTGCCACGCGTCGGTCAAGGTCACACAGAAGTTCGGCATGGCGAACGACCGCTATCAGTCGTTTGCCGACAGTTACCACGGGCTTGCCAACAGCGCGGGCTCGGTGGTCGTGGCGAATTGCGCGAGCTGCCACGGCGTGCACGACATCAAGCCGTCGTCCGATTCCACTTCGCGCATTCATCCATCGCACCTTGCCCAGACATGCGGCAAGTGCCACCCGGGGGCGAACACCAATTTCACCCGGGGTGCGGTGCATGTCATCCCTGCCTCAGGTCAGGACTCGGTTCTGTATTTCGTGGCGAACTCGTATATCGTCCTGATTTTCGTGATCATCGGCGGGATGGTCCTCCACAACATCCTGGATTTTCTGAAAAAATCGCGCCGCCAGCTGGCCTACCGGCGCGGCGAGTTGCAGCGATCGCATGTTGCCCACCGGCTCTACGTCCGGATGACCGTACAGGAGCGGATACAGCATGGGACGTTGCTTGTAAGTTTCATTACCCTGGTGCTGACCGGTTTTGCGCTGCGCTATCCGGATGCCTGGTGGGTTGCATCGATCCGCTCGATCAGCACCTGGATGTTCGAGTTCCGGGGGATCGCGCACAGGGTCGCCGCAGTCGTGCTTGTTACGGCAAGCCTGTACCATATCTACTACGTGTTGTTTGTGCCTCGCGGCAAGCAACTCATGCGGGATCTCCTGCCGCGCAGGCAGGATATTGCCGATGCGGTGGATATCCTGAAGTACAATTTCGGTTTTTCCAAGAGCAAGCCCCGTTTTGGCCGTTTCAGCTATATTGAGAAAAGCGAGTACTGGGCGCTTGTCTGGGGGACGTTCATCATGGGGCTTACAGGCGTTATCCTCTGGTTCGACAACACATCGCTCAATCTGATCACAAAATTGTGGTGGGATGTGGCCCGGACGGTGCACTATTATGAAGCCTGGCTGGCAACGCTCGCGATTATCGTCTGGCACTTCTACTTTGTCATATTCAACCCGGACACCTACCCGATCAATCTGGCGTTTTGGAAGGGGACGTTAACCGAGGAAGAGATGGAGGAAGAGCATCCGCTGGAATTGGAAGAGATCAAGCGGAAGGAGATGGAGCAGGAACATCAGACGCCGAAAGCCTGAAAGAGTGGCATCTTTTTGTGATTTGCACTACATTCTCGACATCAACACACTTTGGAGGAGAGGTTCAATGAAAGCACTCACTGTAGTTCTGGCGATCGTCCTGACCGTGGCTCTTCTTGCTGGAACCTCGGTTGCCGAGAACAAGTTTGTCGGCACCAAATCCTGCGCTATGTGTCATAAGGCGAAGGACAAGGGCGAAGCATTCACCATCTGGCAGAAGAGCGCGCACGCGAACGCTTTTAAGACGCTCGAAGGAGATGCGGCAAAGAAGATCGCCAAGGAAAAAGGCATTGCCAAGCCGCCGTCAGAAGCCCCGGAATGCCTGGCCTGCCATGTGACGGGCGGCGGAGCTGCGAAGAATGTCGACGCCACATTCGACATGAAAGAAGGCGTGACGTGTGAGGCATGCCACGGCGCAGCTTCCGGATTCAAAATGATTCACACGAAGGCCGAGAACAAGGCGAAAGCAGTGGAAGCCGGCCTGTTGACGGGTGACAAGGCAAGGATCTGCGAGACCTGCCACAATGCGAAGAGCCCGACGTTCAAGGGTTTCAAGATGGCAGAGATGTGGGCAAAGATCGAACACAAGCTTCCGAAGAAGTAGGCGGGCGGTAACCGGTATGAGCCAAGGGGGTAACCGGAGCCCTGTCTCCGTGAGCCCCCTTTGCTTTGTCTAGAGATCATTGAGGCCCTGACGCCGATGGCAAAACGCAGACTACCTGATTTGCTGTACAACCCGATGAGTATTTTCGGCGGTGTACTGGCGGCTGTCTGTTTGTTGACGATCATTTTTCTGACCTGTGTGGATCTGTTTCAGTACCAGCCCCCAGCGTACATCGGCATCATCTCGTACGTTCTTCTTCCTGTTCCCCTGTTGCTGGGGCTCTGTGTGCTTGTTCTCGGTGTCCTGCGGGAACGCCGTCGCCGGCTCCGGGGCGAGGCCGCAAGCAGGTTGCTGTTCACGATCGATCTGAATCTTCCGCGGCAGCGGGCCGCGATGACGCTCTTTTCGGCCGTTGCCTGCATCGTGCTCCTGTTTACGGCATACGGGAGCTACCGGGTGTTTGAATGGACAGAATCCGTCGCGTTCTGCGGCACCACCTGCCACACGGTGATGGAGCCGGAGTACACCGCCTACCAGGGTTCCCCGCATGCCCGGGTCAAATGCGTTGAGTGCCACGTGGGTTCGGGCGCCGGCTGGTATGTCCGGTCCAAGCTTTCCGGGGCGTATCAGATTTATGCGGTCATGACCAACGTCTATCCGCGGCCGATCCCGACGCCGATCCAGAACTTGCGTCCTGCCCAGGAGACCTGCGAACAGTGTCACTGGCCTTCGCATTTCTCCGGCGAAAAGAAGCTCGTCAACCGGTATTTCAAGTCGGATGAACAGAACACTCCCTGGACGATAGCGTTGATGATGAAAATCGGCGGCGGCAACGAAGCGCGCGGGCCGTCGGGCGGCATCCACTGGCATATGAATATTGCCAACGAAGTCCGGTATGTGGCGGTTGACACCTTGCACCAGAATATTCCGATCGTCTCGATCCGTAACCGGAAGAGCGGCGAGGTGACCGAGTATGTAGCCGAGAGTGCGGCGGCGGATGCGGGGAAGCTCCGTGCACAGTCGTGGTCCACCATGGACTGCATCGATTGTCATAACCGGCCTTCGCACATCTATCGCCCTCCCATGCGTATTGTGGACCAGAGCATGGCGGTGGGACGGATTTCCCCGGCGCTTCCGCATGTGCGCGAACAGGGGATTGCGATTCTTTCGCAGCCATATGCGACGACCGCGGGTGCCGTCGACAGCATCGCGCTGCAATTGCGTGCCTTCTATGCGTCCTCCTATCCTCTGATCGCGGCATCACAGGGTGCGCTGGTGGACGCCGCGATTGCGGAATTGCAGGCGCAGTACCGGAGGAACTTCTTCCCGACCATGAACGTCAAGTGGAGCGCCTATCCGAACAACATCGGCCACATGACGGATCTGGGTTGTTTCCGGTGTCATGACGGGAAGCACGTCAGCGCCGACGGCCGCAGGATCTCGAAGGACTGCAACAGCTGTCACACCATTGTGTACCAGGGAACGGAGCCCGTGCCGCAGACGCTGACGGTGGCAGGCCTTCCGTTCCAGCATCCCGAAGACATCGGCGATGCCTGGCAGCAGACCAATTGTGTCGAATGCCACTCGGGACTATAAGCCGTGCGGAGAGGTGAACAACGATCAGGTGGTCATGAAAGGGAATCGGGTATGAAAGGAACACGCCTCCTCGGCCTCGCTCTCCTGGTGACGCTCGGAGCGGCGATGGCTGCAGCCCAGTTGGTGACGGGGCGATTGGTGACCTCCTTCTACGCCTGGGAGCGCTTCGACACCGTCGGCACGTCGCAGCAATCGGTGCGGGCATTCCAGGCCGTCCAGTTGTCGATCGCCCAGGGTGATGTGTCCCTGAACACCTCCCTCATGGGTACCTCCAACCTCGTGGGCGCATTCGGCGATGTCGGCAGGGTGCGCTTCTACAATCTGTTTCTCAGCTGGCTCAACATCGGCAAGATGGTCGACCTCCATCTGGGCCGTCAGTTCGTGTATGCCGGGGTCGGCAATGGCACGATCGACGGCGTGATGGCCCAGGCGCATTTCCTGCAACGGGCCGTTACGGTGACGGGTTTCGGCGGCGCCACGGTGGGGCCGGACTTTACCGGTGTGCGGAGCGACATGCACGACAATTACCACTTCGGCGGGCAGGTGCTCACGACGCTGATTCCGAACACGCGGTTGGGATTGAGCTATGCCAACCGGCGTGAAGCCCGGGATCCGTACTGGACGTTGCGGACACGGGACACCACCTATGCCGCGTACGCGTACTATGTCGCTCCCTATGCCGATGCAGAGGAGCTGGGCAGCGCGGATGCGTCGTACACCCTGCGAGACCGGCTTTCGGTCTACGGCCGGTACGACTATGACTTCAAGAACGACCGGACATCGCGGGCACAGGGAGGGGTGCGTGTGAATGTGACCGGGGCGCTGACGCTGACCGGCGACTACATCCACCGGATTCCGGTGATCTCCTACAATTCCATCTTTTCCGCCTTCGTGGCGAATGCCGTCGACGAGCTGGAAGGGGGTGTGGAATACGGCTTCACGCCGCTTCTCCGCGCCTTCGGGCGCGTCGCCAGCGTGAAATACAGCGACGACAAGAGCACCCGGTGGTCGTTCGGGGTGAACAGCGGCTATGGAAGCCTGAGTTACTCGGGCAGTGACGGGTATGCGGGCGAGCTGCAGTCGCTGAGCATCCAGGGGACATACCCGCTGTTCGGGCGGGTTGTTGTTCCCAGCGCGGGCATCTCGTACGCCTCGTACCGTTTGAGCGCAGAAAGCTCACGGGACAACGCTCTGGGCATAGTGGTCGGGGCGATGGTGCGTCCGGCCACGGCGTTCAGTTTCGACGTGCAGGGACAATGGCTCAGCAACAAATTACTGCAGCAGGACATGCGCCTGCAGATCAGGCTGATGTACTGGTTCGCACAACGGCTCTCGATTTTTAATGGGGAGGGTAAGCAATGAAGCGGCGATCCTCTGTCATTCTCCTGGTCGCGGCCGGCGTGCTCGTATCGGCGGCGGTGGCGTTTCGTCCGACTGCCCGGCCGGGGTGGACCGTGCCGGACGACAGCAAACAGTTGAAGTTTTCCCACAAGACACATATCGAGGGCGCCGGCATCGGCTGCGAAACATGCCACCCGAATGCGTCCGCCAGCAAACTTGCCAGCGACAATCTGCGCAGCGTGCACGACAACTGCACTTCCTGTCATGAAGAGCAACTGAACAACCAGTGCGATTTCTGTCACAAGGATCCGGAGAACATCCAGGTCGCCCCTGCGCAGTTGCGCGAGCTGAATTTCTCGCACGAGCGCCATTTGAATATGAAGAATGTGCAGTGCACCACGTGCCACACCCATTTGAACGAGGTAGATGTTGCCGGGCAGGAGAACATGCCCGACATGGCGACGTGCGCGACCTGCCACAACGACCGGAATGTCAGCAACGCCTGCGAATCGTGCCACACGAGCGTCGCGCAGTTGATACCGCCCGATCATCTGCAGGCGGGCTTCAAGAGGGACCACAAGAATCTTACGCGGCTGGGGGCCATGGAAACGAACTGTGCCACCTGCCACACGCAGAGTTTCTGCGGTGAATGTCACGATCCGGGTGCCGTCATCCAATTCGGGAAGGGCGCGATGATGAGTGATCCCACCCCGCGGGTCTTCCCCGGCACGACCGCTCCGCAGATGAATCTGGAGCGTGCGCACGATCTGAACTACCGTTTCACGCACGGTATCGATGCGAAATCCAAGGCCTCCGAGTGCTACACCTGTCATTCCGCCCAGGAGTTCTGCGGTGAATGCCACGAGGCCGGCGACAACATCACGTCCCGTTCCATCAAACCGGCGTGGCATCTGGGAGCCGGCTTTACGACCCTCGGCGTCGGGAGCGGTGGCGGGCGGCATGCCGAACTTGCGCGGCGCGACATTGAATCATGCGTCAGCTGCCACGATGCTCAGGGGAACGACCCGGTATGCATCACCTGTCACACCGATGGTGACGGCATTCGCGGCACGGATCCGCGGACACATCCTGCGGGCTACATGCAAGGCGAACACGGGCCGTGGCACGTCAACGGCGGCGCCACATGCTATAACTGCCATACCGACCTGAATGCCCATCCCGGCGGGGTCAAAGGCAGAAACTTCTGCGGCTATTGCCACGGCTAAGGAGGGCGGAACACTCATGAGAGCATTACTGCGGTTGAGGGGTACCGGCATTCTCATCGCGCTCCTGTTGGTAGGAGCCGCGGGATGCAGCAAACTGAAAGATGATCTTCCGGCGGCGGACAAGACCGCATCGCAAATCCATGACCCCGGCTGGAACGATCCGACATCGGCCAATTTCCACGGCGTGGTGCTGCATGCAGACAACTACCAGTACAACCAATGCGTGTCCTGCCATGCCAAGTCTTTTGGCGGCGGCACGAGCGGCGTGGGCTGTTTCACCTGCCATCAGTCGTTCCCCCACAAAGCCGGATGGTCCGATACCTCATCAACGAACTTTCACGGCAAATTCCTGCGGCTCGGCCTTGGTCAATTGACCGATTGCGCATCGTGTCACGGCGCGGCGTTTGACGGCGGCACCAGCGGAAAATCGTGCTTTACGTGCCATGCGTCGTATCCGCATAATGCCGGGTGGATTGATCCCGCATCGGCCGTCTCTCACGGCAAATTCCTGAAAGCAAAGAGCTGGGATACCGGCGAATGCGCGCGCTGCCACGGCGCGAACTTTTCGGGCGGTACCAGCGGAAAATCCTGCTTCACCTGTCACCCTGCATACCCGCATACGGTGTTTGCGTCATCCTCGGGACACGCGGGATACCTGTATACCCAGGGCTATCCCCTGGCGCAGTGCAAAACCTGCCACGGGGCTTCGTATGCCGGCGGCACCGTTGTGAATGTGTCGTGTAGTTCCGCCGGATGCCATGCGGACAATACGGGAACGCCGAAGTCTCCCGAAGCCTGCAACACGTGTCACGGTCAGTTCCTTGCGTCGGCGAGTGACGCCCTCTCCGCGGCGCCCCCCAAGAGTGTGCTGGGTGACTCTGCGACCACGGTGCGCGGTGTGGGTGCCCATGCGAAACATTTGCTGTCCGGAACGCTCGGGAAGAGCGTCAAGTGCGTCGAATGCCATACGGTCCCCACGACGTTGTTTGCGACCGGCCATGTCGATACGCAGTTGCCGGCGGAAGTTGTGTTCAATGATACGCTGGCGCGCCTGGTCACTGGTGGCGGCACATTCGTTCCGAACCCGACATACAATGCCACATCCCTTACGTGCGCGAACACATATTGCCACGGCAAATGGCAGCTCAAGAAGTCGGGTCCGTACGCGGCATTCTTCACCACCGATTCCGTCATGGTAGGCGCAGCGAACGCACCGTCATGGACCAGCGGCGCTTCAGGCGCGGCGTGCGGGAGCTGCCACGGACTGCCGCCAACCGGCCATCCCCCATCCTCCCTGAGCGATTGCCAGAACTGCCATGGCACCGTGGTGAACGGCTCGGGCCAAATCATCAACCATGCGTTGCACATCAACGGCAAGGTCAATGTCTTCGGCCAGGAGCTTGCCTTCTGATCTTCTGGGGCCCTCGCGGATGTAACTCCTCTGTGCACCGAATCCCGGCGCCGCTCTTGCGGGCCGGGATTCCTGCTTTTTCACTCCTGCAAAGGGTTTCCCAAGGATTGGAATATTCCACCCCATTGGCACGGTCCAATTCATCCGAATGAGCCCCTTTTCAGGGTTTTGGCGTAGTCCTGACCCGGTTGAGGTGGCACACAACTTGACATTTGAAAGGTACCCAAGCATCTGTGGAGTATCAATGACCGTTCTTGCACATCTTGTTCTTTTGCTGGCCCTGTCAACCTCTGTGGCCGCCGGCGTGTTCTACTTCCGCGCCGCCTCCACAAACGATATGAGGTTGACTCTCCCCCGCTCCACGCTTCTTGCCAGTATCGTCCTTGTTCTCACCGCATCTGCCGTTCTGATCCTCCTGATCCTTCAGCACGATTTCAGCAACGGCTATGTGTACGGCTACAGCGACCGGTCGCTTCCGCTTCACTATCTGCTGTCCAGCTTCTATGCGGGCCAGGAGGGCAGCTTTCTGTTCTGGAGCGTGTGTTCCGCCCTCATTGCACTGGTTCTGATGCGGTCACGCAAAGGCACCCCGGCTGTCATGACCGTGTTTCTTCTTGCGCACTCGCTGCTTCTCCTCCTTGTGGTGGCAAAGTCGCCCTTCCGGTCGATCTGGGAGGTGTATCCCCAATTGCCCGCCGGGCAGTTGCCGGCGGACGGCCACGGCCTCAATCCGCTCCTGCAGAATTTCTGGATGGTCATTCATCCCCCCGTGCTGTTTCTGGGATTTGCCTTGATGTCCGTGCCATTCAGCCAGGCCATCGCGGCGCTCTGGACAAAGGACTTTGACCTCCTTCCCCGTCAGGGTATGGGAGGGGTGTTGGCCGCCGTGCTGGTGCTCGGTCTGGGGATTATGCTTGGCGCCTACTGGGCCTACGGCGTGCTTGGCTGGGGCGGCTACTGGGGGTGGGATCCTGTGGAGAATTCCTCCTTGATTCCCTGGCTCACCGGCGTTGCGCTGGTGCATACGCTCGTGGCCCAGCGGCGGACCGGCAAGTATCGACGAACGAATTTTCTGCTGGCCATCTCCTCCTTCTTTTTGGTCATCTACAGCACGTTTTTGACGCGAAGCGGGATTCTCGGCGACGCATCCGTCCATTCGTTCACCGATCCCGGTTCCACCGTTTACTGGCTCCTCCTCGTGTTCCTCGGCCTCATCGCTGCCGTCGGCATCACGATGCTGGTCCTCCGCCTGCGTGAGCTTTCGCCCGCACACGCCGCTTCGGGCTGGCTCACACGCGAGACCCTGCTTGCCGGCGGGGCCATCATGCTGCTGCTGAGTGCGGTCGTTATCCTCTTCGGCACAAGTCTTCCGATTTTTTCGAAAACGCGCGTGGAGCCGGCATTCTACGACAGTACCAACCTTCCTCTTGTCATCATCATGGCGCTCCTGATCGGCGTGAGTCTCCTGACGCAATGGGAGGAGCAGGATCTCGCCACGAGTGCACGGAAATCGTGGAAGGCCCTCCTGGCGGCCCTGCTGATGACGCTCGTGATCGTTGCCCTGGGAGTACGCGACGGGCTGAGCGCCGCGCTTGTCTTTACCGCCCTGTTTGCGATCCTCGTCAACGTCGAAAGCGGCGTACAGGGATGGCGGGGCGGCCTCCTCCTGCTGGGAGGAAAGCTGGCGCACATCGGCATCGCGCTCTTCCTGATCGGCGTGATCAGCTCCGGCAGATATAATGAGACCGCCCGGGTGAGCCTGCCGCTGCATCAGCCCGTTGAGACACTTGGGCATGCGCTGACCTACGACGGTTATACGGTCCGCCCCGACGGGAAATATGACTTCCAGGTGACGGCGATGGCGGGCACGCGCCGCTTCGTCCTGCACCCCGTGATGTTCGATGCGCCCCAGCAGGGTGTTATGCGCAACCCGGACATCGCATCGACAATGACGTCGGACTTTTACATTTCCCCGCTCTCCCTGGAAAATGCCGATGACGGTGCGACGGAAGAGGAACACGAGCTTGCCAAAGGCGTTGCCGCGATGGTGGGCGACGCGCGTCTCACGTTCGTCACATTCGACATGGGCCCGGACGCCGGAAGCAGCATGAGTCATGGCGGAACGATCACCGTCTCCGCAGTGGTGGACGTGCAACGGGGGAGCGCGAAGGAGACGATCCGGCCGTCGCTCACCCGGAAACAGTCGGGCGAGACAGTGTATGGCGCCGCGCACTCAGACCTGCTGGGCACGGAGGTACGGCTGCTCAAAATGAATATCGGCATGGAGGCAACGTCGCCCTCGCGCGTCGTTGTGGCATGTACCCGGTCTGACGCCGTGCCAGCACGGACGGAAGTGCTGATGGTGGAGGCGAGCGTCAAGCCGTATATCATACTGTTGTGGGGTGGCACGGTAACGATGTTGTTGGGATGTGTACTGGCGATGATCAAACGCATGAGGGAGACAGCATGAACGAGGCGACGACGCGTGTGCTCCGGCGGTTGCCGGGCAATGTTGCGGGGAAATTTTTCACCACAGAGGAATGCGACGGATGCGCGTATTGCGCCTCCATCGCGCCAGAAAACTTTGATTTTGCCAAAGGCACCAACACCTATTTTGTGATCCGTCAGCCGCGGACCAAGTCGGAGGAGGATGATATGCTTGAGGCGATGGAAGATTGTCCTGTCGATGCCATTTGTCTCGAAGACTCGGGCAAGGTGGCAGAGTGACATCGCCCGATGCGATGACATTGAGTCCGGCGTCGGTGTCGGACGACTTTCCCGCGGACGGGCGGTTTGAGCAGCAGGTCACCTTTCTGCTCCGGTTTGCGATCCTGGCCCCCTCGACGTACAACACACAGCCGTGGCGTTTCCGGGTCAGCTGTGACGGCGTCGAGATCTTTGCCGATTACACCCGGCGGATGCCCGTTGCGGATCCCGGCGGCCGCGAGTTGCTCATGAGCATCGGCGCGGCGGTGATGAACCTCCGGGTTGCTGCGGCGCATTTCGGATTCGGGTGTGACATCGCGTACAATCATAGCGGCGCCAGCGAAGCCGCGCTGGCAAACGTCCGCCTCACACCTGCCGTGGCGCAACACCAGGTTGACCGGGCGCTCGCCCCGTTGTTCCCGTTCATCATGCGCCGCCACACCAACCGTCATGCCTTTTTGCTCAGCCGCATTCCCGTGTCCGTGCTGGAACGGGCTTCGGCGCTGGCTGACGGGACGGAAGCCCGCGCCATGACCTCCACCGACGGGGAACGGAATGCACGCATTGCAGATCTGGTCGCGCGGGGTGACCGGACCCTCATGGCGGATGCGGCGTACCGCAGGAATATTTCCGCCTGGGTGCACGCGCATGCGGCGTCGCATGCGGACGGTCTGCCCGCTCAGGCGTTCGGCTTTGACGGACGGCTTGCCGCCATCGCTCCCTGGGCGACGCGCGTGCTGGACCTGGGCAAGATCCGCGCCGCACACGACAAGAACCTCTGTCTCGAAGCGCCCGGGCTGATCGCACTGTGCGCCAATGACAGCACCGGGAATTTCCTGGCGGTGGGGGAACTCCTGGAATGCATTCTCCTGCATCTGACGTGCGACGGCTTGCACCACAGCTATTTCAATATGCCCGTGCAGGTCCCGGAACTCCGCACGGAGCTGCAAGGGGTGCTCGATGTGAGCGTGCCGCCGCAGCTCTTACTGCGCGTGGGCTATTCCCTGTCGGAACCGATCCGGACGCCGCGGCGGCCGATCGAAGAAGTTGTGCAGTACCTTTGACGCATGTTCCACTCAATGACCACTACGACCGAAAAGCAGGTGACCGCATGAGTATTGCTGATCAGAACTCGGAGCCGGAAGAGGGCGCGGGTCACTCGACCGAAGCCCATCTGATTTATGGCAGGATGGATGATCCACGGTGGGATTACAGTCACCACCTGCTTCCCCCGATCACCGCGTCGGCGACATACCGTCTGGACAGCGCACAGCGCGGCGCCCAGGGTTTTCTCGAATTTGCGCATACAACGGATGAAGTACATGTGACGAGCAAGGCGCCGATTTATATCTATGACCGTCTCGGCGAGCCGAACAAAGACATGCTCGAAGAAAACCTCGCATATGCCGAAGGGGGCGAAGTGGCAGTCACGTTCGCCAGCGGGATGGCCGCAATATCCGGCGTGCTGGGGATCCTGACGGGGTCGGGAAGCGAGGTGCTGGCCCACAAGGTGCTCTACGGTTGCACGTATTCCCTGATGACGAACTGGTACCCGCGATGGAAGATCGCCGTCCAATTTGTGGATTTCAGCAACATTGACGAAGTGGCCGCAGCGATCACGAAGCATACGCGCGTGCTCTACATGGAATCGCCCGTGAACCCGAATATGCGCCTGATCGATCTTCGGGCAATAGCCGAGCTGGCGGCAAAGATCAATGCGAAGCGCGACGCGAACGACAGGTTGTACACCGTGGTGGACAACACGTTCGCGTCCCCGTTTTGCCAGCGCCCGCTCGCATTCGGCATCGATTTTGTCATCCACTCGTTGACCAAGGCGATTGGCGGGTTCGGGACCGACATCGGGGGGGTCGTTATCGGGCCGCGATGGAGTCACGATCAGTTGATGCTGTTTCGCAAGGATTTCGGTGGGGTGTTGTCGGCAAAGGCGGCGTGGCCCGTGCTGGTCGTGGGTCTGCCCTCGCTTGCGGTGCGGATGCGGCAGATGCAGACCACCGCTTTAGAGGTGGCGGAATTCCTCCAGACATGCCCAGAAATCGAACGAGTGTTGTACCCGGGACTTCCATCCTTCCCGCAGGCAGAACTTGCACGGCAGCAAATGCGCGACTTTGACGGCAACTTTGCGCCGGGGTCCATGATTTACTTTGTGATGAAGGGCTCCGATGCTCGTGATGCGCTCAGGCGGGCCGAGGGATTCATCAACACCATTGCGAAAGAAGCGTATTGCGTGACTCTTGCCGTGAGCCTGGGCAATATCCGGACACTCATCGAGCATCCCGCATCGATGACACATTCGGCGATCCCTCCGGAAGAGCAGGTCGCCAAAGGCCTGGACCCGGGCGGGATTCGGCTGGCGATCGGTCTTGAAAAACCCAGCGATATCATCAACGACATTACCCAGGCCTTTCATCACCTGCGGTAGGTCCCTGATACTATCTATTGTTCACAGAACCCAGATCAGGAAAGCGAGGCGCTGATGGCGAGAGGTAAAGTGACATTTGACATCGAAACATGCAAAGGATGCGAAATCTGCATCGATGCGTGTCCGCAGGGAAGCATCGCATTGTCCCCAAAAATCAATACCGGGGGGTATCATTACGCAGTGCTGATCAAAGACAACTGCACCGGGTGCATCAATTGCGCCCTGGTGTGCCCCGATGCCGTCATTACCGTCTACCGCGAGAAGAAGAAGGTCAAGACCCCCGTGGCGCGGATCACCAACGTGACGGAGAACATCACCCTGACGATCGACGAGGAAAGGAAATGACCATGAGTGAAATTCGGCTCATGAAAGGCAACGAAGCGTTGGCGGAGGCGGCCATTCGCGCCGGCTGCCAGGCATATTTCGGGTATCCGATAACCCCTCAGTCGGAGATCCTGGAGTACCTTGCAGATGAAGGCCGCACGCGCGGCATGATCGTTCTGCAGGCTGAAAGCGAAGTAGCATCCATCAATATGGTCTACGGCGGTGCAGGCGCCGGTGCCCGTGTCATGACGTCCTCCTCCAGCCCGGGCATCAGCCTGATGCAGGAGGGTATCTCGTATATTGCATGCGCTGAGCTCCCGTGTCTGATTGTGAACGTGAATCGCGGCGGACCGGGATTGGGGACGATCCAGCCTTCACAGGGGGACTATTTCCAGTCGGTAAAGGGGGGCGGCCATGGCGATTACCGCCTGATCGTGCTTGCCCCATCAAGCGTNNCTGATTCTTGCAGACGGGGCGCTCGGACAGATGATGGAGAAAGTGGAGTTTCCGGCGTATGTGCCGGCCGATCATATTCCCCCGAAGCCGTGGGCGACGACAGGGAAGCCGAAAAACCGGGAACGCAATTTCGTCACCTCGTTACACATGCAGCCCGAACAGATGGAAGAGGTCAATATTCATCTGCAGGCAAAATATGCGGCAATCGCCGCGAAGGAAGTCCGGTACGAGCTTGTTGAAGCGGACGATGCCGAGTATTTGATCGTGGCGTACGGACTTGCCGCACGCATTGCGCACCGCGCCGTCCAGCTGGCGCGTCATGAAGGCATCCGTGTGGGATTGCTGCGTCCGATCACCCTCTGGCCGTATCCGACGGAGGTGCTTCAATCTCTTGCATCACACCTGCACGGTGTATTGGTGGTGGAGATGAATGCCGGACAGATGGTGGAGGATGTCCGCCTTGCCATTGAAGGGCGGACACCAGTGCGTTTCTACGGCAGGATGGGTGGCGTCATTCCCGCGCCCGACGAAGTGCTGCATGCATTGAACACGATGGTGCACAGCGAAGCTGCACAACCGGTGGAGGCGCACTAACATGACCGAGGCCATTGTCAATGAACTGACCGCCGAGGAGCAGACCCAGCTTGAATGCGTCTACGTCAAGCCCGGCACCTTGACCGAAACACGTTTTCATTACTGCCCCGGATGCGGCCACAGCGTCGCCCACCGGGCGTTGATGGAAGTGGTCGCGGAACTGGGGATCCAGGAATCCACTGTCGGCGTCGCGCCGGTGGGCTGCTCGGTCTTCGCCTACCACTACATGAACGTCGACATGCAGGAGGCTGCGCACGGGCGTGCAGCGGCCGTCGCGACGGCAGTGAAACGCATTCTCCCTGACCGGTATGTGTTCTCCTACCAGGGCGACGGCGACCTGGCGGCGATCGGTACGGCGGAGACCATTCATGTGTGCAATCGCGGCGAGAACATCATGATGGTCTTTATCAACAACGCGATCTACGGCATGACGGGCGGCCAGATGGCTCCGACCTCGATGCTCGGCATGAAAACGACCACCACGCCGGCCGGCCGGGAGGCGGAGACATCAGGCTTTCCGATCAAGATCGCCGATATGGTGGCGATGTTGCCGGGTGTCGCCTATGTGACCCGTCAGTCTGTGCATACCCCGAACGCCGTGCGTCAGCTCAAGAAAGCCTTCACCAGGGGCTTTCAGTATCAGAAGGAGAAACGGGGCACCTGCTTCATTGAAGTCGTGTCCAATTGTCCGTCCGGATGGAAAATGACGCCGTTGGAGGCAAACAGATGGCTGGTGGACAACATGTTCCCGCTCTATCCTCCCGGCGACATCAAGGTGCCGGCGTGACACACATGAACCGCAGCTCTTGAACGAAGGAATACACCATGACTCATGAACTGTTAGCCGCCGGATTTGGCGGCCAGGGTGTGCTGTCGATGGGCGCGACGCTGGCCTACGCCGGCATGGTCGAGCACAAGGAGATCACCTGGATGCCGTCATACGGTCCGGAAATGCGGGGCGGGACGGCAAACTGCATTGTCATCGTCTCGGACGAACGGATCAGTTCGCCGGTGGTCACCCGGTTTGACACGGTGATTGCGCTGAACCAGCCCTCCATCGACAAGTTTGAGAAGGCCGTGAAGCCGGGAGGGCTCTTGATCTATGACTCCACAAGCACGCTCATCCCGCCGACACGCACGGACATTCACCTGTTGCCGATTGCGGCGGGTGAGGAAGCATTGCGCTTGAAGAACACCAAGGTTCTGAACATGATCGTTCTGGGGGCCTTCCTGGAACGGGCCCGGATTGTCGAGATCGGGTCGGTGATGCAGGCGCTCCGCAAGGCGCTGCCGGAACGGTACCATCATCTGTTGCCGCTCAACGAGCAGGCACTGCACCGGGGCATGGAGCTTGCCGGCGAACCGGCGATGGCATGAACACGGCGGGGCGCAGTGCATGTGCCTGCAGATCCTGATGCACATCACCGGCGGATCCGCACTGAGGTGAACGAAGCAGGAGAGAAGAACCATGGATCGGAAGTGTGTTCATTCGTGCAAAGGTTTGTGCAATGCGCTCGAAGTCGCCGAGCACCGGGAGCAGGAGTCTCTGACACAATACCGGGAGTATGCCTCCGGGTGCGACTATCCGGACGTCAAACAGCTGCTCGACGCCCTCATCGCCGATCGCGAACGCGCACTCCGGCTGTTGCGGGAAACGCGCGAGATGCTGCGCGAGAAATTCAACCTGATGGACAGTATCAATGATTCGTTTGCCTGATTACCACAGAACAGGAGTGCCGAAATCCCTATGAGCAAATATACGATCGCCTGGTTACCCGGAGACGGGATCGGGAAGGACGTCATGGACGCCACCCGTCTCGTGCTCGACCATATGCATCTGGATGCGGAATACATCCACGGGGACATCGGTTGGGAATTCTGGTGCAAGGAAGGCGACGCCTTCCCCCAACGCACGATTGAACTGCTCCGCCGCGTCAACGCGGCCATGTTCGGTGCCATTACGTCGAAACCGGTGAAGGCGGCCGAGGCCGAACTGATACCCGAGCTGAAAGGCAAAGGACTGGTGTACCGTTCGCCGATCGTCCGCATGCGCCAGATGTTCGATCTGTATATCTGCCTGCGCCCGTGCAAAGCCTATCCGGGCAATCCGCTGAACCTGAAAGACGGTATCGATCTCGTCGTGTTCCGCGAGAATACCGAAGATCTCTACTCAGGGGTGGAGTTCTCGCCGGTACCGAAGGAATTGTCGGATGTCCTTCAAAAACTCTCCAAACCCTTCACGGCGTTCCGGGATCTGCAGGGCGACCAATATGCCATTTCGTGCAAGGTGAACACCAAGCGCGGATCGGAGCGCATCGTGCGGGCGGCGTTTGAATTCGCAAAGAAGCACAATCGACGGAAAGTCACCATCGTGCACAAGGCAAACGTTGTGCGCGCTACCGACGGACTTTTCCTGGAAGAAGCGCGTCGAGTTGCCCGGGAGTTTCCCTCCATCCAATTCGATGAAGCCAATGTGGATGCGATCTGCATGTGGCTCCTCAAGAACCCGTTCAGCTACGACGTGCTCGTCGCGCCCAATCTCTATGGCGACATTATTTCCGACCTGGCGGCACAGATGGTGGGCGGACTGGGATTCGGTTGTTCCGGGAACATCGGCCACCGGCTTGCCGTGTTCGAACCGTCTCACGGCTCCGCGCCGAAATACGCTGGCCAGAACAAGGTCAATCCGATTGCAACAATCCTGGCGGCAAAAATGATGCTCGACTGGCTGGGTGAAACGGGGAAGGGGACACAACTCGAACGGGCTACGGCCGCGGTCATCAAAGAAGGGAAGATCCGCACCTATGACATGGGCGGATCCCATTCCACTACGGATATCGCCGAGGCGATCGTCGCCCACCTATGATACCCGCACGCATCATCCTGCACGAGGTTGGATTGCGTGACGGCCTGCAAATGGAGTCGCAGGTCGTCCCAACGGAGCGCAAGATCGGATGGCTCCGCGATCTGGCCGCTGCCGGCCTCGATATTATCCAGGTCGGTTCCTTTGTCCACCCGACAAAAGTCCCGCAGATGGCGGACACAGACCAGATGTTCCGCGAACTGACGGCGCCCGGCGCGAAACCGGCCGGGGTGGTCCTGTCCGGCCTGGTGCTGAATGAAAAAGGGCTTGAACGCGGTCTTGCCTGTGGTGTGGAAATGTTCTGCATGGGAGTCTCGGCAAGCGAGACGCACAGCCGGAAGAACACCGGCATGTCTGTCGCCGAGGCGACCGAGCGGATTATTGCCATCGGCCGTGACGCGCTGAAGGCCGGCAAGTCCGTCCAGGTGTCCGTCCAATCGGCGTTCGGGTGCGGATACGAAGGTCCGGTCCCGCCTGAACGCGTGCTGGGCATCGTGCGGAGATATCTCGACGCAGGACTCACCGGCATCAGCCTTGCGGACACGGCAGGGCATGCAACCCCCGCTGCCGTTACGGACCTTTTCACGGCCATACGCGGCATGGATGGAACGGCCGAGCTGACGTGCCATTTCCACAACACCTACGGCATGGCCATCGCCAACTGTTACGCGGCGATGTGCGCCGGCGTCCAGTGTGTTGAATCGTCGGTGGCGGGGCTCGGTGGATGTCCCTTCACGAAGATCGCAGGCGGGAACGTGTGCACTGAGGATGTTCTTCATATGCTGCAACGGATGGGTATGCGCCCCGATGTACGGCTCGATCTGTTGCTTGGGGTCGCCCGCGACATCGCCGCGTTCTTCAATCGTGACATGCCCGGCATGGTCTACAAAACAGGTTCCATCTCCCAATCATCGTCCGACAGTCTCCCATGACATCATCATCAACGCACTTGCTCCAGGGCATCAGAGTCCTTGACCTGACGAATGTCCTTTCCGGCCCGTTTGCGACGCTGCACCTTGCGTTGCTGGGCGCCGAAGTCATCAAAGTCGAGAATCCCACCGATGGCGATCTGGCGCGCAAGCTCGGCTGTGTGCCGAAGTACAATCAGATGCTGATGGGCACGAGCTTCCTGGCACAGAATGCAAACAAGAAGTCTCTGACCCTCAATCTGAAGGCCCCCGAAGGTAAGGACATTTTCAAAAAACTCGTCGGCACTGCCGATGTCGTGGTGGAGAACTTCCGTCCCGATGTGATGGGGCGTCTCGGGTTGTCATATGAAGTTCTCCGGCAGATAAATCCCCGCCTGGTGTACTGCGCCATTTCGGGATTCGGGCAATCGGGGCCTGATGCGATGAAACCGGCGTACGATCAGATCATTCAGGGGCTGAGCGGCGAGATGGCGATCAACGGTGATGCGCAGCTGAACCCGTTGCGCGCAGGGTTTCCCGTGTGCGATACGGTCGGAGGATTGAACGCCGCGTTCGCGATCATGTCGGCGTTGTTCTGGCGCGAACGGACGGGAGAGGGGCAATCCATTGATGTGGCCCTGCTGGACTCGATCATGCCGCTCATNNAACAAGCAGGAGCAATGGGAGGCGGTGGCCGATGTGGTGGGGCTTCCGGAGCTCAAGATCGACCCCCGCTTTCAGGAACGGGATGCACGGAAGAAGAACCGGAAGGCTCTGACGCCCCTCTTGGAAACGAAACTTCAGGAGCGGGAAACCGCGTACTGGGTCGACGTGTTGAATGCACACGATGTTCCCTCCGGAGCCATCCTCGGACTTGATGCGGCGATGCATCAGGAGCAGGTCAACCACCGCAACACTTTTGGGACGGTGCCGGTTGAAGGGATCGGCCCGATTCCCCTGTTCAATCTCACGGCCAAATTCGAACGGACGCCGGGCACGGTCAGCACGCCCCCTCCGAAGCTCGGCGAACACACCGTGGAAGTGCTCCGGGGGCTGGGATACGATGAAGCAGCGATACAGACGTTGAAAGCGCAAAAAGTAGTGTAAAGTGGGGCGGCGCTGGTGCCGCAGGATGACAGTGAAGAACCATTCTTGAACGATCCGAGGCGAAGATGGGCATGACCATCGTAGAAAAGATACTCGCGCGTGCGAGCGGGCAGGCTGCCGTGAAAGCCGGAGATGTGCTGGAACCCAAAGTGGATCTGGCGATGTCGCACGAAAACGCCGCACTGGTGGTGAACCAGTTTCTGGAGATTTACAAGGACACCGGCCGTGAGCCCCGCGTCTGGGATCCGTCGCGCGTGGCGATTATTTTCGATCATCGCGTCCCCGCGGAATCCCCAAAGACCGCCACAAACCAGAAGAAAGTGCGTGAGTTCGTCGCCCGGCACATGATCAGCAAGTTCCATGACATCCGAGGGGACCTGGGGGGTATTTGTCACCAGATCCTGCCGGAAAGCGGCTACGTCCGTCCAGGTGCGGTTGTTGTCGGGACCGATTCGCACACCACCAGCCACGGGGCACTGGGGGCATTTGCCTTCGGCATCGGGGCGACGGAAATGGCCAGCGTCTGGACGCTGGGTTTTGCCGTGAACATCGAAGTGCCTGCCACCATCAAAGTCGTCGTGAGCGGAACATTCCCGGCAATGGTCGGTCCGAAAGACCTGATCCTGCACATCATCGGGAAGATCTCCTCCCAGGGCGCGAACTATCGCGTGATCGAATTCCATGGCGACACCATCAAGCGGATGTCGACATCGGGACGGCTCGTCATCTGCAATATGTCGGTGGAGGCGGGGGCCACATCCGGCATCGTTCCGGCCGATGAAGAGACTGTGACATATCTGCGCGAAGAGGCGGGCGTGAAGGATGCGCTAGATCTTGTGCAGCCCGACGGCGATGCCGTGTACCAGCAGGTGATAGCTATCGACGTGTCGGCGCTCGAACCCCAGATCGCATGTCCGCATACGGTGGACAACGTGAAACCGCTTGCTGCGGTGGCGGGCACGAGGGTCAATCAGGTCGTCATCGGGTCATGCACCAACGGCAGGCTGGACGATATAGCCATGGCTGCGTCGCTTGTGCGGGGAAAGAAGGTGGCGCAGAACACGCGCATGCTTGTGTTCCCTGCTTCGGGACGCATCTATCAGCGCGCGCTGGACGCAGGGTACATCGGCGACCTTATGCGTGCAGGGGCTGTGGTGATGAACCCGGGATGCGGCCCGTGCCTGGGCGTGCACGAAGGAGCGCTGGGCGACGGCGAAGTCGCGCTCTCCACGACCAACAGAAACTTCAAAGGCAGGATGGGCAACCCCACCGGCGAAGTGTATCTTTGCTCGCCTGCAGTGGCCGCGGCATCCGCGGTGACGGGCGTCATTACCGATCCGAGAAGAGGAGCATGACGAATATGGCACACGTAGTGTATCTCGTTGGTGACGATATTTCAACCGATGTTATTTACCCGGGCCGGTATATGGCAACAGTGCTGCCGACCGAAACGCCGCAATTTGCCTTTGTGGATGACGCAGCGTTCAACGGAAAGCTGAAAAACAAGCAGGTCCCACCGGGGAGTATCATCGTTGCCGGGCAGAATTTCGGCTGCGGTTCGTCGCGCGAACAAGCGGTATCGACGCTGAAAGGCCACGAGCTTGTGATTATTGCCCGCAGTGTTGCCCGGATCTTCATGCAGAACGCGGTCAATCTCGGACTGCGCCTGGTTGTGGCCCCGGGAATCACAGCGGCTGTGGGGGATGAGTTGACGATTGAAGATGACCGTGTCGTTAATACGACGAGCGGGGCGGTATTTCCCATCGAACGTCTTCCCCGCGCCCGACAGGCCATTGTCGACGCGGGAGGGCTCATCGCCTATACCCGGAAGCGTCTCATGGGTACTCCGGCCGCCTGAAACAGCGGCTATGCGGGCTCCAGATGTGAGCAGTACTGACAACGGGGGTGTATGCACCCCCGTTGCCGTTCACGGCGTATCCATCCCGGATGTACCTGCGACGGGTTGTGCGTGGCCGCAGATTTCTGTATACTTGAAAAGAAGGGGATGGAGGAGTCCATGAGCAGTGCGTTTGCAGATATCGATGTCAGCTTGTTGAAGAAATACGACCGGCCCGGGCCCCGGTATACCAGCTACCCGACGGCCCCGCTCTTCACACCGCTCTTTACGCCTGACGATTACCGCGGGGAAATCGCGGCCACCAACGGCCCCAATGCCTCTCCCGAGCTTTCACTCTACTTTCATTTTCCGTTTTGTGACACCCTCTGCTATTTCTGCGGGTGTACCATGGTCGTGACCCGGGATCGACGGCGGATCGAGGAATACAACGCCTACCTCCAGAAAGAAATGGCTCTTGTCGCTCCGCTGATTGCACCGCACCGGCGCGTCACACAGATCCACTGGGGCGGCGGCACCCCGACACACCTCTCGCCGGACCAGATTGTGTCCATCGCGCGGGTCATCCGTTCGTCGTTTTCCGTATCCCCCGACGCAGAAGCCAGCGTCGAGGTGGATCCCCGAGAACTGGACCGGCGGCATATGGAAGCGCTCCGGGAAGCCGGGTTCAACCGGATGAGCATGGGAATACAGGATTTCGACGCCCATGTGCAAGCGGCGGTCAACCGTATTCAGCCTGAAGAGGTTTCACATCAGGTCTATACGTGGGCCCGTGAACTGGGTTTTGCGAGCATCAACGTCGACCTCATGTACGGCCTGCCGTTCCAGACGCTCGCATCATTCGAGAAGACGATCCGTTCCATTATCGCCTACGCGCCCGACCGCATCGCGGTGTTTAACTACGCCCACGTCCCCTGGTTGAAACCGCACATGAAGCTCATCCGGCCGGATGAGCTTCCGTCGCCCGGGCTCAAGCTCGACATGTTGAAGATGACCATCGAAACGCTGACGGCAAGCGGGTATGAGTACATCGGGATGGATCATTTTGCCAAGCCGGGCGACGAACTTGCGCGTGCGCGTGCCGAACGCACACTCTACAGGAATTTCCAGGGATACTCGACGCGTGCGGGCGCCGACCTGTACGGGTTTGGCATGTCCGCGATCAGCCATTTTCAGAATGTCTACGCCCAGAATACCAAGAACATTCCGGAGTATTATAAGGCTCTCGATGCAGGCCGACTTGCAACGCATGTCGGGTACCGCATGACGGACGATGATCACCTGAGGAAGTTCGTGATCATGCGGCTGATGTGCGACCTCGAACTTGACTTTGACGTAGTGGAAAAGAAGTTCGGCGTCAGTTTTCGGGATCGTTTCGCATCCGCACTTGAGATGTTGAAGCCTCTCGCGGCCGATGGGTTGGTCGAGATGCCGGGACGGAGCATTCGTATTGTCGGTCCGGGCAGATTACTCCTCAGAAACATCGCGATGTGTTTCGATGCGTATCTGGAGCGGCTCACCCGGGAAAAGCCGATCTTCTCGCGGACGGTATAGTTTTCCACACCTGTCCGGTATTCGCCAGGCATCCTGCTGAGTCCCTGTGTTTCCGCCTGATTTTAGCTGGTTCTCTCCGGCGTGAAAATTGCTTTAGGGAAGATGGAGAGGACTGAATGGATCTTCGGATTCCCACAGACAGTGTGGCGGCATATTCGCGCATGCCTGCATGGCAGGGGATATCTGCGCGGGCAGAGACCGGTGCGGTCCTCCCCACCGGAACGGCTGTGCGCGGGAGCGGCAATGGCACCGCCGCAGTCTCCGCCCCCAAAGAATGTCAGACGTGCAAGAACCGGAAATACAAAGACGGTTCCGATGATCCGACGGTGTCTTTTCAGACGCCGACGAAGCTCTCCCCGGAAGAGGCGGGCACGATGGTCCGGGCGCATGAGCAGGAACATGTGGTCCATGAGCAGTTAAAAGCGAAGCAAGAGGGACGTCGCGTCGTTACACAGCAGGTCGCCATTCACTACGCCATATGTCCGGAGTGCGGACGCACGTACGTGGAGGGGGGAACCACGACGACGGTAACGCGGGCGTCCAGCGGCGGGACATACGGTGCTTCAGCCCGGGCCGGTGCGGGCGGCCTTCTTGACACACGTGTGTGAGGGGTGAAGCTTTCCGCGCAGATGTCCCCGCAGTCAGGGTCGAACCCATGCAGCGCCAATTTCTGCACCGAGATGCCTGATATGCTCTCCCGGTTCATCACTGTGCTGGTCCTCATCTTCATGCTGCCGCGTTGTGCCGACGCAGCGGGCCCGGATATTTCCCGTGCGTACGAAACCTGGCGCTGGGTGCACTTCGGTGCGGAGTCCGGCCTTCCTTCAGAACGCGTGTTGCGGATTCTTGAGACCGCTTCCGGCGAAATCTGGGTGCAAACGTCGCGCGGCCTGGCGTGGTTTGACGGTTTTCGCTGGCACACGGTGCATATCCCCGGCCTCACAGAGAGCGATGAGGCCATGGCCAGCTACGGAGAAGATACTGCGGGAATCCTTGTCTGCCATGAACGGAACCTGTATCGCGTCCGGCAGGACAGTGTTCGCTCCATATCGTTGACAAAGGACGGGGCCCGGATCAATGTCTTCAATGCCCTCCGGATCAATCAGGGGACGCTCATCCAAAGCGATTCGTGTCTGTATCTGTGGGCCGGAGACAGCCTTGAACATTTTCCTTCCCCCTATGATCGTCGGCTGCCCGCCGGCCGCCTGCCGCGGTATGTGACCAATGGCATTTTCGGCGCTCGCAATTCCGTGTGGATGAAGATGGAGGAGGGCCTCTACCGGCTGCGAGCCCAGAACTGGTCGAATCCACTCCGTTCCGCCTCCGGATTTGTCCGGCTCAACGTCCTCGCGGAAAATGCCGAAGGACATGGGGCGGGTATTGTGGAAACGACGATCGGCGTGCTCGACCTCTATTTCTGGGGTCCGGATGGCCGGCTGCACCGTCAATCGCAGGAAGAGGGCGATCTGGTGTCATCGCTCGATATCGCACCGAATGGCGATGCGTTGCTTCTGCTTGCTTCCGGGGAGTTGTGGCACCACCACCGTGGCATTCTCACCAAGCTTCCCGCGTTCCCTTCTCCTGTGAATCGCCCGCTCTTCATACGTTTCCGGGCGAACGGTGACCTCTGGGTCGCCACGGAGCGCGGGCTCTTCCTCTGCCGGCTGACCTCGGAGCGATGGTCCACATGGAATACGGGGAACTCGGGCCGCGCGCGGATCGTCAACCGCATTGTCCGTTCCCGCGACGGGAAGTTCTGGATAGGGACACGGGATGGACTGTATGAGAGGAATCCGGACGGCACCGGCACGCACATCCGCGACATACAGGGGCAGCTTCTCGGCCGCGTGACGGCCGTTGCCGAGGACCCCACGGGGAATATCTGGATCGGCAGCGGGGCGTCTTTCAGCGGAACGTTTCGCTGGGATGGGAGAACATGGCGCCGCTACGGCGATGCCGAGGGGCTGAAGGGCTCGCATATCCACCGGATTGTCTGCGATCGGAGCGGAGGGCTCTGGTTTCTCGGAGTCGCTCCCGGGAATGCTCTCAATGAACCAGGGGCGTATCTCTGGTCTGACGGCCGGTTTACGCATCTGGGGAAGCATGAGGGTCTCCTCGACGAACGTGTCTACTCAATGGTCGAGGACCGTTCCGGCGATATGTGGTTCGGTACGGCGACCGGCCTGAGCCGGTTCTCGCACGGGTCATGGCGATACTGGAAAGCCGAAGACGGACTCAAGGTTCCCCAGGTCTTTACGTTGGCCGTGGACTCGACGAACCGCATCTGGTTCGGACACCGGTGGGCGGGTGTGGGGTACATTGACAGCACCCTGGCGATCCGGTACTATACGGTGGATGATGGACTCGTGAGCAACCAGGTGTGGGATCTGGATGTCGACGCTCAGGGGCGGCTCTGGGCTGGCACACTGGAGGGAGTGAGCTGCTTCGACGGGTCGAGCTGGAGGGCGTTTGATGTTCACACCGGACTTGCCAACAGCCAGGTCTGGCCCGTGGTGACCATCAGTCAACACCTGTATGCCGGGACGTACGGCAACGGCGTCAGCATTCTCGACCTGAACGAGCTCAACACGGTTCCCCATGAGATTACGCAGGGACCGCCTCTCGTAGAGAACCGGCGGGTCACTCTTTCGTGGGTGGTCAATGCGTTCTGGGCGGATGTGCCCCCCGCCAATATTGATACGAGGTACCGCCTCGAGGGGGAGCGTTGGTCTGCGTGGAGCTCCGCGCGGTCCCATGTGTTCGACCGTCTCGATCCCGGGACGTACCGTTTCGATGTCGAGTTGCGCTCCTCCTCATGGCAGAGTGCGGGACGCCTGTCAACTGTGAGCATCACAGTCCCTCCTCCCGTGTACCTCCGGCCTGTGGTCGCACTTCCGATGGTGGTGCTTCTGCTGATCGTGATCACGCTGGTCGCCGCCATGTGGGAACGCAAACGCAGATACGACCAGGTCATCCGGGACAGTGAACTCCGGTTCCGCGCACAGTACCAGAGCGCGCCGGTGGCAACGTTCACGTTGAAGTGGGCAGGCGATGAGTTCCACCTTGCCGATGCGAACGATGCTGCGCATGCGCTGACCGGCGGCACGGTCACATCGTGGGTCGGACGTCCGTTGCAGGAAATGCGGCGGCTCGTGCCGGATTCGGTCAGGATCGTCGAACGGTGTTTTGCCGAACACGCGGTACTGCATCAAGAGCTGACGTACACGTTTGCCGGGAAGCGGCAAGCTACGAATCTTGCGCTCACCTACGCCTATGTCAAGCCGGATATGGTCCTGGTGCATGTGGAAGACGTGACGGAACGCAAGCAGGCAGAGCTGCGGAACCGGGAATCGCGCGAGCAGCTTCGTGCCCTTGCTGCGCGCCTGGAGTCAATCCGAGAGGAGGAGCGGACGCAGCTGTCGCGCGAAATTCATGATGAACTGGGGCAGCTGATGACGGGCCTCAAGATGGACCTTGCCTGGATCCGCAAACGGATTGCCGAATTCGGTGATCAGGCTGCGGCGGCGATGATGGCGCGGGTGCAGCAGATGAACACGTTGCTTGACGATTCCATACAGACCGTGCGCAAACTGTCGGGGCAGCTTCGCCCGGCGCTTCTCGATGCCCTGGGTCTCATCGCGGCGATTGAGTGGCAGGCAAAGGAGTGGCAGGCGCGCACGGGGATCGTCTGTCAGGTGGATGTGCTCATTGATGAACCGCACATGTCAAAGGAACACGCGACCGAATTGTTTCGCATATTCCAGGAACTGCTGACCAACATTGCCAGGCATGCCGGAGCCTCAGAAGCGGGCGTCATCCTGGAATCTGCGGACAACGAATTGTGGCTCGAGGTCCGGGACAACGGCCGCGGCATAAAGGAAGATGAAGTCAATCGCCGGCTATCCCTGGGCATTCTCGGCATGGAGGAACGGGCCGCACGTCTGGGAGGATATATCCGCTTCACCGGGATCCCCGGGCATGGCACAACGGTTCGTGTGACAATCCCATTGCAACAGGTGGAGACATGATACGCGTCGTCATTGCTGATGATCATCCCGTCGTCCGAAGAGGCGTCCGGCAAACCCTGTCGGAAGAGTTTACAGAATGCGAAGTGGTCGAAGCATGCAATGCGGAGGAGCTGTTCGCCCTCATCCGGGGGGGGACGTGGGATGCCGTCATCCTGGATGTTTCGCTTCCCGACCGCAACGGCCTGGATGTTCTGAAGGAACTCCAGACCGACTATCCACGGCTCCCGGTGGTTATCCTGAGTATGCATCCCGAAGACCAGTTTGCCGTGCGGATGATGCGCGCCGGTGCGTCGGCATATATCACCAAAGAAAGCGCATCGGACGAACTGACGCAGGCCCTCCGGCATGCCCTTGCCGGAAAGAAATATATGAGTCCGGCACTGGCATCCCGGCTGGCGATGGAGGCGGTGCTGGACGATGGTACGCACTCCACCGTGTTGTCCGATCGGGAGGTTCAGGTGCTCAGTCTGATCGCCGAAGGGAAGAGCCTGACGGAGATTTCGGAGCTCTTGCTGCTCAGCGTGAAAACCATCAGCACGTACCGTTCCAGGCTTCTTGAGAAACTGGGCATCAAAACCTCAGCGGATTTGATCCATTATGCGTATTCCCACGGATACGTAAACAAGTAGAGCACATCCTGCCGGAATCTTCCTACACGGGTTTCCTGTTTTCCTACATGCGGATTCCCAATTTCCTACACGAGAATCAGCATTCCTTACATTGACACCCCCCCTGTTTTGAATTACATTCATTACGCAAGATGTTCACCGGAGTACTGTTCATCGTCTGCAAAGGGGGGGACATGGCTGAAATCGTTGGGGCAGCCGGAACCCGTTCTTCTTTTGGCGATCTTCTCGTTGCAGTGCCGCCGTCAGTGGTATTCTGTTGGGCGTGCAACGCGGTCGCGTGGATCGGGTTGATAGCACAGGTGCACGAGCCGTTGTCGGTGATGCTGGCGGTCGTGAGCGGGTGGTGTTCGTTCGAAGGAATACGGATGCGATCATTCCCGCTCGTGATTACATCGCTTGTCAACACCTGGTGGCTTCTTGCGTAAGGGCGAACGGGTGGTCATCGCGCATGGCCATTCACACGTCCGGGAGGGGTTGCGGCAGATCCTGCTTGAAGAAGGCGGGGTCTCGGCGCTGGCGGAAGCTGCAGATGCAACAGGGTTGATGTCGATCCTGCAGAATGATCTCTGGGATCTGATCGTGATGGAGACCGCGCTGGGCGGACCGGCGCTGCAGGATCAAATCATGCATTACCGGGTCGTGAACCCGTCAATCCTGATCGTCGTGCTCAGTCCGTATCCACATGCCGGCGTGACCGAGCTGTTGATGGAATCCGGCGCAGATGCCGTGGTGATGGAAGAACGTATCGCAGAAGATCTTGTTTCGACGATTCGGATAATCTGTCGGGGGGAGCATGTTTTCAGTCGGGGCATCCAGGAAGACAGCCAGCGGTTGGCGACACCTTTCGGGGGAAACGCCGTCAGTGTCCGCCCTGTCTTCCCGGGACCTTCCCAAACGACCCCGGCGGATCCTCACCCGGAACCGTTTCCCCGTTCGTTTCCTCCTCGTTAACACTCCTCGTTAACGCGCCTCCCGCACATTGCAGCTGATATTCCTCCGACGTATCTTATAGTTCCCACAGCGAAGAATGATGACCGCCTCCATGCCAGATCTCCGTGAGCTCTCCCACAAGCTCGACCGCCTGCACATGGCCATTGCGCGCCGTGTACGGGCACACCGGCATGATCTTGCCTCCGTCGCCCCGGAATTCCGGCGCGATGCACACAATGTGATCGCCTACATGACCCTTGTGGGCAGAAGAGACCGGGAATTGCGGCGGCTCTGCGATCGGCATGCACTCGCTCTCCCTTCGGCGGCGCCGGCACAGATTCTTGAGACACTATCCCTCTTACGCGCGTCGATACGGACAATGACGGGCGACATCCGGAAGGTTTCGGGGGAGGCGCGGCGACCGGTCCGTCGCGGTGGCGGCATCGGCAAACGAACGGACTTGCTGTTCGGTCAGCGCCGCAGAGGATGTGCGGTCCATATCATGGTCACGCTGCCGGATGACGCCGCCACGAATGTGGCAAAACTGCGGGAGCTCCTGCGCGGCGGCATGTCCGTAGCCCGCATCAATTGTGCGCAGCTCAACCGCGCCTGCTGGAAGGCGATGATCCGAAACGTCCGGAGGGCATCCCGAGAGACCGGGATCGCGTGTCGGATCCTGATGGATCTGTCGGGGCCAAAGCTACGGACAGGAGCCATGGTGAGCGGACCGCGCGTCAGCCGCATCCGGCCCCGCCGTGATGCCCTCGGAAGTACTGTTGCGCCCGCCTCCGTGCTCCTTACCGCATCAGGCAGGAAGTCAACCGCCGGCCCCGAGCCGGCAATTCCCGTTGCAGCACGGTGGTTGAAGGGCCTCAGGCCCGGAATGACGATCACATTGATTGACGCGAGGGGAAAGAAGCGTTCGTTGCGTGCCGGCGCGTCAGACCGCGCCGGCCGCCTGGCGACGGCCGGAGAAACCGTCTATCTGCAGACAGGTACGCGCCTGACATACCGGGACAAGCGCGGGCAGTTCCGGAGAGCGAAGGTCGGGACACTTCCGCCGGTGGAAGTGAGGATACCGTTGCGGAGGGGTGACGCGCTCCGGATTCATCGAGAACAAGCGGCCGGTGAACCCGCCGGCATTGACGGCAGCGGGAGGCGACGGGTACCCGCACACATCTCCTGCACGCTCCCACAAGTCTTCCGCCGGGTGCGGCCCGGGCAGAAGGTGGTTTTCGACAATGGCGTGATCGAAGGGATCGTGGAGAAGGCANNGTGGCTCTGCGCGGATTGACACCGAAGGACCGTGATGACCTGCGTTTCGCTTCGCGGCATGCGGATCTTGTGAGCCTGTCATTCGTACGCTCTTCGCAGGATGTTCTCATGCTGCAGGAAGCAATCAGGAGACTCCGGGGAAAGAAGCCCGGCGTCGTGATAAAGATCGAAACAGCACACGCGGTGGGCCAGCTTACGCGGATTCTTCTTGTCGCGATGCGCTACCCGCGGAGCGGTATCATGATGGCCCGCGGCGATCTGGCGGTGGAGTACGGGTGGGAGCGGCTTGCGGGCCTCGAGCAGGTGATGCTCGGCATGTGCCGGGCCGCAGGCATCCCCTTCGCGATCGCCACGGAAATCCTGGATGCCATGGCGCGAAGGGGATTGCCGACGCGGGCGGAAATCACCGATGCTTTCGTCGCCGCTGATGCGCAATGCATCCTCCTGAACAAGGGTGCGCATATCGTGCCCGCAGTGCGCCTGTTGCGACGGATCATCCGGGCTCGCAGCGCGCATGCAGACAACGGCATCTGAGCCGGTGGGCTATTTTTTCTTCCACTGGTCCGCTACAGCCTTTGCGGCGGCCTCGATTGCCGAGGTATCCCCGAGGTAGTAGTGTGTGACCGGTTTGAGGGTATCGTCCAGTTCGTACACCAGCGGCACCCCTGTTGGGATGTTCAGTTCAACGATTTCCGACTCGGGGATGTTATCGAGGTACTTCACCAGGGCACGAAGACTGTTGCCATGTGCCGCGATCAGCACCCGTTTACCCGCCGAGATTGTCGGGGCGATCGTTTCGTGCCACAGCGGGAGGAAACGGGCGACGGTGTCCTTGAGCGACTCCGTCAGAGGAAGTTGCTCGGGGCGGAGGGCTGCATACCGCGGATCCTTGCCCGGATATCGCGGATCGTCGCGGGTCAATGCCGGAGGAGGAACGTCATAACTCCGGCGCCAGATCTTGACCTGATCCATCCCGTGCTTCTCGGCGGTCTCTGCTTTGTTCAAACCCTGCAAGCCGCCATAGTGGCGTTCGTTCAGCCGCCATTGATTGCTTACAGGGATGTACATCTGGTCCAGTTCCTCGAGGGTTATCCATAATGTTTTGATTGCCCGGGAAAGCACGGACGTGTAGGCGAGATCGAAGACAAAACCCTCTTTTTTCAGAGTTTTCCCGGCGTCGTGCGCTTCCAGTACGCCTTTCTCGCTCAAGCCTACATCTGTCCAGCCGGTAAAACGGTTTTCCTTATTCCAGGTGCTTTCACCATGCCGTAAGAGAACAATCTTTTTCATCGGTTGTCGATCCTTGTCGTCGGTAAGAGTTTCGCCCGGAGGCGGGGTTGCGTGAAACATACGAGATTTTCGGGGAATCTGCAAAGAAGGCCGGAGTTGTGATTGTGTCGTTGTGCATGTATATTGGATGAAACCGCATCCTGACGATCCTTCCGGCCGTGCGCCGTAAGCGCGCATCGTTTCGCGGTTAACCCCACCCTCCATGAATCTTTACAACAGGAATTCTATGGGAAATCCGTTGTTCGCCCGGAAGCCTCTCGCATTACTTCTGGAAGAGATGAAAGGTGAAAACAGGCTTCGCCGCGTGCTTGGCCCGGTCACCCTTACAAGCCTAGGTGTCGGAGCCATTATCGGCACGGGGATCTTTATCCTGACGGGTGTCGGAGCACACGACAAAGCCGGACCCGCGCTCATTCTCTCGTTCGCCGCGTCCGGAGTGGCATGTATTTTTGCGGCGTTATGTTATGCTGAGTTCGCCTCAATGGTACCGGTCGCCGGATCGGCATACACGTATGCGTACGCGACGCTCGGAGAATTGTTTGCCTGGATCATCGGATGGGATCTGGTTCTGGAATATGCCGTGGGGTCGGCGACCGTTGCCCATGGGTGGTCCGCACATTTTCAAGATTTTCTGAAGAGTTTCGGCATCACCTTCCCGCATGCATTCTCCACCGCACCATTCGACTTCAATCTGGAGACGGGGAATTTTCTGCTGACCGGCACATATTTCGACCTGCCGGCCATTCTCATTACCGCGGTCATCACGGCGATCCTCGTGAAGGGGATCAAAGAGAGCGCGTCCTTCAACGCAGGCATGGTGATTGTGAAACTCGTTATTGTGATGTTCGTGATCGCCGTCGGCGCATTCTTTGTTGATCCCAAAAACTGGCAGCCGTTTGCACCGTATGGGCTGACCGGGGTCAGTTTCTTCGGCCACACGCTGTTCGGTCAAACCGGCCCAAACGGTGCGCCTCTAGGCATGCTGGCGGGTGCAGCGATCATTTTCTTTGCATATATCGGATTCGATTCCGTATCGACGCACGCGGAGGAGGCCCGCAATCCCCGGCGTGACGTTCCTATCGGCATCATCGCCTCGCTGATCATCTGCACCGTTCTGTATATCGCCGTCTCGGCGATCCTCACCGGCATGGTCCGCTATGACCAGATCGACATCAATGCCCCGGTGGCACAGGCATTTGCGGTACGCGGAATGCCCTGGGCACAACGGTTGATCGATGTGGGGGCGGTGACGGGGATTACGTCGGTTCTGCTGGTGATGATGCTGAGTCAGCCGCGCGTCCTTCTTGCCATGGCACGTGACGGCATGGTGCCCGAGAGCTTTTTCGGCGCAGTGCACCCGAAATTCCGGACTCCGTGGAAATCGACGATCCTCACAGGCTTCTTCGTCGGGTCGATGGCGACATTCCTGCCGCTCCGTGTCCTTGCGGAGCTGACCAATATCGGGACGCTCCTGGCATTCGTGATCGTGTGCGCTGCGGTGCTCATTATGCGCAAGACACATCCCAATGCCGAACGCCCGTTCCGGGCGCCGCTGGTGCCCTTCGTTCCGATCGCTGGAATAGTCTGCTGCCTCGTGCTCATGTTCTCACTCCCGGCGGAGAACTGGTGGAGGCTGATCATCTGGCTGGCGGTGGGGTTTGTGATCTACTTCTCGTACGGGCGGCGGCACAGCATCATGGCCCGGCTGCGAGCGGAAGGCAAAGCGACGAGCTAGCCCTGCTGACGCCGGCTGTCGACTGCGACGCAGACCCACTTCCGTGGAGGGTCTGCGTCGGCGTTTTTCCGGGAACCAGTGCCCATACAATTCAATGATTCTACACAACAACAGGGCGCAGTGCCCGTTCCTCGGAAGGAGCCCCTTCGGGACAACTATGAAAAAGCGCTCTGAGTGTTCAGAGATCTCGTTGGATCGGCACTAGCTATGATAGAGAGCGTAGACCGTCCATAGCCAGGGGAGAATGCTGGCGTACCAGGCCATTTGGGCCCGTCGAATCCAGTTGAATTTCTGTGTAGCTATCTGCGACATGCGATAGCACTGGTCGATCAGATCATCCAGATACTCCATGTCGGTTACGCCGCAGACCCGAGCATGGAACGATCCTGCGTCGAGTGATGCAATTGCACCGAAGAAGACGATGGAACGGGCCGGCATGGACGTTCTGGGAAAAGAACTGAGCGAAAGAAAGAACAGGCCGAGCAGAAGTCCGGCGGCGGAAACTGCAGCGACGACAATGAGCCCGGCGGAGACCGATTGCTGTCGAGTCACGAGCGCGGCTAGCACCGCCAGCATCGTGGTATTCATTCCCATCAGCGTCGACACTTTCGAATCAGCCCCGTTGTTTGTGCGTAGCAGGCGTTCCATTGAGGCTTCCATCAGCTTGATCCGATCGCGGTCTTCCATTGGTCCTCCAGTCGTGTCGATGCCGGATGCCGGCACAAGCCCCCGCCGTTGCGTGTTGGGTTCTCAGCCGATCCGGATCAGCGTCCGCTATTTTCCG
>PMCM01000112.1:52132-55401 GCA_003154155.1 Ignavibacteriota bacterium
GTGAAACCAATTACGAAAATTGGACCGCTCCATGTTTCCGAATTGGGACGTTGACATTGGGCAATTTGTAACATAATTTAGTCTTAACTAAAATTGGAACGTACCAATTCGCATGAAAATCTCAATTAACAGAGACGAAGGGACCCCGATTTACCGTCAAATTGTCCGGCAGATTCGGGAGATGATCCTTGCGAGCCAGGTTCCGGCCGGATTTCGGCTTCCTCCGGAGCGCCGTCTTGCCGATGCGCTCGGAGTCACCCGCGCGACGGTTGTCACAGCCTACGATGAGTTGAAATCCGAAGGCCTCATTGATGCCCGGGTGGGCCGGGGGACGGTCGTCCTCTCTGCGAAGAATCCTGATCCCTCGGTAGATGGTTTGCGACAGCTTTCGTGGTCTCATCATTTCCGGGATGAGGGGGCCCGTCAGCCCGACCCGCTCGTGCGGAATTTGCTCGAAATGTCCATGCGTCCGGGCGTTATTTCGCTGGCAGTTGGGTTGCCGTCCCCGCAGTATGTTCCTGCCCAGCTGTTTCAACAGCTGATCCAGCGTGTCATGGAAGAGGGGGGAGCGCATGCACTGCTGCAGACGCCGACAGAAGGACACCCGCCGCTACGCGAAGCGATGGCCAGATGGCTCACGACGCGCGGGATGCATTGTTCGCCCGACGAGGTGATGGTGCTGTCGGGATCACAGCAGGGGCTGCAGCTGACGGCGCGGGTGCTGTTGAGTCCCGGTGACACCGTGATTGTAGAAGCGCCCACATACTTCGGCGCTATGGAAGCGTTCCGGAAAGCGGGCGCGCGGATGGTGTCGGTGCCCGTAGATGATGGCGGCATGCAGGTGGACGTGCTCAGCGCGCTGTTGCGGCACCACCGGCCGAAACTGATCTATACACTGCCGACGTTTCAGAATCCCTCGGGCGTGGTCATGAGCCTCGAACGCCGGCGTCAATTGCTCGCCCTGGCTGCGGGGTACGGAATTCCGATCCTGGAAGAAGATACCTATGCAGAATTGCGTTATGACGGGGCACTTGTGCCGTCGCTGAAAGCGATGGATGCAACGGGCGTCGTGTTGAACCTCGGTACGTTCTCAAAGATCCTGTTTCCCGGACTGCGGCTCGGCTGGATGGTTGCTCCCCGGCAGGTGATCAGGCGTCTCGCGCTGAGCAAACAGACCGAGGACCTGCATTCATCCACGTTCGGTCAATGGGCGATGGAGCGGATGATCACCGAAGGGCATCTGGAATCCCACCTCAACGGGCTCCGGAAGGTGTACCGCCGGCAGCGGGATGTGATGGGCAATGCGCTCGACGCCAGCCGGATTGACGGGATGCGTTGGGACGTGCCGCTGGGCGGATACTATTTCTGGTGCGAATTGCCGCGTGCCGTAGATCGTGCGCGGCTGAGTGCCATGGCTGCCGAGCTGGCGGTGAACTTCCTTCCCGGCTATCCGTGCTTTGTCGACGAGCCGTCGTCCCACTGGGTTCGTCTGAACTTCACTTTTCCCGCACCCCCGGAAATCGAAGAGGGTGTCTCCCGATTCCTCCGTGCGGTCAAGGGTGCGATTGCGCCACGCCAACAGGGATGGGACCGGCGTCAGGCCGGCACCCGTCCGATTGTGTAACCGTCGATCATCAGGGACGCATGACCATGCACACATCGTTCGCATCACGCATGAACATCCTCCGGGCTTCCGATATCCGCGAAATCCTCAAGGTCACGCAGAACCCGGACATGATCTCGTTCGCCGGCGGTCTGCCGGCCCCCGAGCTCTTTCCGAATCGCGCGATCGCCGCGATCGCACAGGAAATCCTCANNTGGTCGACACAGCTCCATGGTGAAGAAATCATGGTGACAACGGGGTCGCAGCAGGGGCTCGACCTGATTGGCAAATTGTTCCTGGACGAGGGTGACGTCGTCATCTGCGAAAGCCCGACATACCTCGGCGCGGTCATGGCCTTCAACGTCTTCAAACCCCGGTGGGCGGAGATTGCCACGGATGACGACGGCATGGATCTTCGGGCGCTGGAACAGGCATTGCAGGAAGAGCGCCGCGTCAAGATGATCTATGTCGTCCCGAACTATCAGAACCCCACGGGCCGGACGTGGTCCACGGAACGCCGGCGTGGATTGCTCGTTCTGGCTGAGCGTTACGGCGTGCCAATCATTGAAGACAATCCTTACGGCGAATTGACATTCGAGGGTGAGAAACCCAGCGCGATCCAGGCGATGGGGGAGGCCGACCTGGTCATTTCGCTCGGGACGTTCTCGAAAATCTTCTGTCCGGGATTGCGCATCGGATGGATCGCGGCGCGCAGGCCCTTCCTCGACAAATTCGTCGTGCTCAAGCAGGCGGCGGACCTTCACTCCTCGACGCTGGACCAGATGATCGCCTCGCTGTACATGGAGAGGCACGATTTGGAAGAGGATCTCAAGGAGAAGAGGGACGTGTACCGGCGGCGCAGGGATGCCATGTTAGGCGCTCTTGAGGCTGAAATGCCGCCGGGGGTGCGGGTGACGCATCCGCAGGGCGGATTGTTTCTCTGGCTGGAGCTGCCGGGGGATGTGGATGCACGCACCCTCCTGCATGTCTCGCTCACCCGAGGCGTGGCGTTTGTCCCGGGCGATTCATTTTTCCCGACCACGCAACGAAGAAACACCATGCGGTTGAATTTCTCGAACATGCCGGAAGAGCGGATCGTCGAAGGCATCCGGCGGCTCGCTACGGCATTGAAAGAACTGCTGGAAAACGTCGCAGCACCGGTATAGCCGCGTCGCAGGACCCCTGTGTGCCGTCGATCGGCGATCAACGGCAGACAGGGGGAAAATTTGAACTTGAGCGGTTATTTTCGCATATTACACAATGCGGAGTGCCTGTGACCCTCGCAACGGGGGAGTGTCACTCCGGTCCCGACCTCGGACGCCCGACCCCTGTCTGAGGTCTCTTTTTTTTGCGTATGCAGGTTGTGAGGAATGAAGCCATGGAGTGCAGGAACGACATCCGAAACATCGCCATTATCGCTCACGTCGATCACGGTAAAACAACCTTGGTCGATGCCATTTTAAAACAAACAAAAACCTTCCGTGACAATGAAAAAGAAATGGGTGAAACATTAATTATGGATTCAAATGATCTGGAGCGGGAAAAAGGCATTACAATTTTAGCAAAAAATACGGCTGTTTTCTATAAAGGCACCAAAATTAATATTATTGATCCTCCGGGACATGCCGATTTCGGCGGGCAGGTCGAGCGGGTCCTGAAGATGGCC
>PMCM01000306.1 GCA_003154155.1 Ignavibacteriota bacterium
TCGGCAAACTCGGCGGCGGAGAACTCAACTACAGTTCGGATGTGGACCTGCTGTTTGTCTTCGGCACCGACGGGAACACCCCGGGACTCGCTCCGTCGCATCACGAGTTCTTTGTGGAAGTCGCGGAACGCGTCGTGCGTAACCTGACCCAGTCGACCCCCGAAGGCCATATGTACAGGGTGGATATGCGTCTCCGGCCGGAAGCGGGGGCTGGAGCCCTCGCCCGTTCGCTGCAAAGCTACCTGCTCTATTATGAATCGCGTGGTGAGCTGTGGGAACGGCAGATGCTTCTGAAGGCGCGTACCGTCGCAGGTTCCCACACCCTGGGGACAACATTTCTGAATATGCTTGAACCTTTCGTCTACCCGCGTTCATTCATGGAACATCCCGCAGAGTCAATCTCACGCATCAAAGGGCGCATTGAAGCGAATATCGGCGAGGAAGCAAATGTCAAACTGATGCCCGGCGGCATCAGGGATATCGAGTTCACCGTGCAGGCTCTCCAGCTCGTGCACGGCGGCCGCAACCCCGGCGTGCGCTCCGGCAATACCCTGGCTGCACTGGCGGCGCTCGCGGCATCGTCATTCCTCGGGAAGGACGAACAACGCTCCCTGACAGAAGCCTATTTCTTCCTGCGGACCGTCGAGCATCGACTGCAAACCATGCACAACAGACAGGTTCACTCCCTGCCGTCCGACGATCAGGCACTCGCCATGCTCGCCCGCCGCACCGGCCTGGCATCAGGAACGGAACTGCTGTCCACCATCGAGGCACATCGCCGCAACGTGCGGGCGGTGTTCGATGCCGTGATGCATGTCGACGGGTCTCCGCCGGCCCTCGATATCGGCGAACTGCTCGACGGCGTGCTGCCGGAAGCCTCCACCAGGGCCCTCCTCGAACGACACGGTTTTCGCGATGTGCGGCAGGCGCTGCGCGATCTCAAGATCCTGAGCGGCGGCTCCGGACTCATGGATGCTCCGGACACAGACCCCCGGATGCGCATGGGGTTCAAGCGTATGGCAGGCGCGCTCATGGACGAGATCGGCAACACACCTGTCGCCGATCTGACTCTCCATGCCCTTGCGATGCTGGCCTCCGCACAGCCTTCCATCACCGCATTCCATGCCCAGCTTTCAGATCCTCGCTACAGGAAACTCCTGGTCGATATCGCTGCCCAGGGTCCCCGGTGTGCCAGGGCTCTTGCCGCGGATCCATCGCTTCTTGAAACCATTACCGGCGATGTCGGCACACTCGTGTCGCCGGCACCACTCTCGCTCCCGACCACCACTACGCTGGCCGGACTGAAGCACCAACGCGAGCTCCTGGCATGTCTCCGCCATCTGCTCGGCTTCTCGGGCTTCGATGAAATGACCGATGCGCTGAGCGACCTCGGCGATTTCATCCTCTCGCACATCGTGGATGCGCACCCGGGTCCGCCCCCTATGGCTGTCTTCGCCGCAGGGAAATTCGGCTCGCGTGAAGCCGGCCTCGACGCGGATATGGATCTTTTGTTTCTCACCGGGACCCCCCGCAGCCGCGATCAGGCATCCGCGGAACGGAAGGCGACCCGGATTCTCTCCGCACTGACCACCGTGGGGACCGAAGGACGCCTGTATGACGTGGACCTGCGACTGCGGCCGGAAGGCCGCAGCGCTCCCCTCGTCGCGGACGCGGAACGCTATGAGGAGTACCTGCGGAAACGCGCGTCACTCTGGGAACGCCAGATGTTGACCCGCCTCAGGTTCGTGTGCGGCGACCGCAGCCTCGGCAACCGGATCAACGACATGATCCGGGCGTATGTCTATGCTTCACCTCTGCCACCCGCGTGGGTGTCGACGATTGTCGACATGCGCCGAAAGATGGAACCGCGGCCCCGCACCAGGGGAGGCGAAATCATCGATATCAAACGGAGCCCCGGAGGCATGGCGGATATCGAATTTCTCACACAGATCTGGATGCTGCGTGGACATGCGCCGGTCGCCGGCAGCAGAAAGACCTCCGCCCTGCTCGACGCGGCAACTCCCGGACTGCTCACCCCGTCCGAACACGAAACGTGCTCCTCCGCCTACGCGTTGTACCGCCGTCTTGAACTCCTCCTCCGCGTGGTCCAGGAAGAGCGAACTTCGATTCTCCCGCAAGACGACAGGCTGGACGTCCTCGCCCGCTGCTGCAGGGAGAAGGACGGCCCGGCGCTCACATCGCGCGTGCTCCGTACCATGCGTGAAGTCAGAAAGATCTTCCTCCAGGTGTCAGATCGGCTGCAAACAGGAGACCCCCGGTGACCTCCACGACAGGATTGACGCTGCGCCCGGCCGTGTGGGCCGGCAGTCTCGCGCTGCTCGCGCTGATAATCTATTCTATGACCCTCTCACCGACAGTCAGTTTTATCGACGGCGGCGAACTGGCCGCCGTCACTACCACACTGGGTATCGCCCATCCTACCGGCTACCCGCTGTTCACCCTCCTGGGATGCATTGTGGCACATCTCCCCGTGGGGGCGAATGAGGTCTTCCGGTTGAATGCCATGGCCGCCGTGTGTTGTGCCGGGGCGGTATTCCTGATGTTCCTCTGTGCCCACCAGATCGTGGTGCTGGCCGCCAAACGCATGATGATTTCCCATCCGCCACCTCCGGTTCTCCTGCTTCTGTCTGCGGCGACCGGCACGGCCCTCCTTGCGTTCTCGGAGACCTTCTGGGCCCAGTCGGTCGCCGTGGAAGTCTACTCCCTCCACCTCCTGCTGATCGGAGCGACCCTCCTCCTGGTTTTCCGGGCGCGCGACACGCGGAGCGTGCGTCTGTGGTACGCGGCGGCATTCCTGCTGGGCCTGAGCTTCGCCAACCATATGACGACGGTACTGGTGGTGCCGGGCGTGCTCTATTTCTATTATATGGATGGTCCGCAGGGAAGGGCACGGTGGACGGTGATGGCGGGAGCTTTCGGTTTCTTTCTCCTCGGTCTTACACCCTATCTCTACCTCCCGATCAGGGCGGCGCAGATGCCCGTGATGGACTGGGGTCACCCGGTGACGTGGGACCGGTTCATCGCGCACCTGAGCGGGAAGCAATACCGGGTCTGGATCTTTTCTTCCACAGAGGTGGCCGCGCGCCAATTCTCCCGGTTTGTCTCCTCTGTGCCCGGAGAATTCGTCATCGTCGGGTTGGTCCTTGCCGCCGCCGGATTGGTGGTGCTCTGGCGTGCCCATCGGAGGACGGCCGTGGGGACGATGTTGCTGTTCGCGTTCTGTCTCCTGTACGCCGTGAACTACGACATCCACGACATTGAGTCGTATTTTCTCCTGGCGTACGTGTGCATCGCTTTCTGGTCGGCGTGCGGTGCGCTGGCGGGGCTTGTCTGGTGGCATCATACCGTGGGGCGCGGGCTTGTGTGGGTGATCGCGCCCGCAGTGCTGGTGGCGGCGCTTCCCGTCGTCGCGCACTACCGGAACGTAGACGACAGCCGGAATTTCCTTGTGGAGGATTACACGCACAACATGTTTGCCTCCCTTGATTCCGGGGCTGTTGTCCTGTCGTATCAGTGGGACTACTGGGTGTCTGCGGCGCAGTATTACCAGCTTGTGCGGCGGGAGCGGCCGGATATTGCCGTTATTGACAAGGAGCTTCTCCGGCGATCCTGGTATTATGGGGAGCTGGAGTCGCGCTATCCGTGGCTCATCCGCGCGTCACGAGCGGAGGTGGATGCTTTTCTCCGGGAGCTCTACAAATTCGAACACGATATCCCGTACGCCCCGGAGATGATTGAAGGAAGGTACGCGGCGATGATCAGGAGTTTTATCGCGAAGAGCATGGCTGCCCATCCGGTGTATGTGACGGGCGAAATCGAGCCCCAGTATACAAGCGGTTTTCGGCGGGTTCCTTCCGGACTGGCATTCCGGTTGTTTTCAGGGGACACGGGGACCACCGCCGTCCGCCTGCCGGATTTTCACATACGCCCCTTTGCGAGGAACGGGCGGCTTGAAGATTTCGTCTGGCAGCTTTATGCCGGATCTTTTTCGGCAATTGGGGAGCAATTTCGCCGAAACGGCGACTCTTTGAAGGCTATGGAGGCATTTGCCAGGGGCGCCCGGCTGCGGATGAAGGATGTAAGCGACTCTGCAAGTCCGTTCCATCCTTGAACCGGTGTTTGGCCGCATTTTCTCTCTTTTTTGTGTTGACTATTTATCATAATTTCTTATATTTCTTTGCTTGGCTGTCAATGCTACCCCTGTAGTCGCGCCGTTCGCGAGGCGTACGACGAGGGGGAGTTCTGTCTGCTGGCGTAGCTCAATTGGTAGAGCAGCTGATTTGTAATCAGCAGGTTGAGGGTTCAAGTCCCCCCGCCAGCTCCAGAGTGGTGGGGAAGGAAGGCGACCGGATGGCTGGAGAGTTCTTTGAGATCGGGCAGGTAGCGAAGTGGTCAAACGCAACAGACTGTAAATCTGTCGGCTCCGGCCTTCGGAGGTTCGACTCCTCCCCTGCCCACAACCAATTGTTGATAGTCGATGGGCGATTGACAATTGACAACGGGAATGGAAAGCCGTTGATCCCCGGAGAGTCGGCTTTCAGGTCGACAATAGTCCATTGACTATCAACTATTGTCCATCGGTTGCGGGAGTAACTCAGTTGGTAGAGTCACAGCCTTCCAAGCTGTTGGTNNGGTAGAGCACTTCCTTGGTAAGGAAGAGGTCATCGGTTCAATCCCGATCGCAAGCTCTCAAGGCAGTGCTGACGGCCGCCTGCCTCAACAAGGCTACACACGAACGAGAGTGACGAGGTTCCCGTGAGAGATATCATCACCCTTGAATGCACCGACTGCAAACGGCGGAATTACTCCACCACCAAGAATAAGAAGAAGCAGACTGGTCGCGTGGAATATAAGAAGTACTGCCGGAATTGCGGCAAGCACACGACGCACAAGGAAACGCGCTAACCAGCTCGCGCTGGTGGGCCGCGGTGCGCCTGCTGTCCAGGCACACGTCAGTAGCTCAATTG
>PMCM01000315.1:0-1896 GCA_003154155.1 Ignavibacteriota bacterium
GTCACCACGCTCTGGTATCACAACGACAGGCTGGAACGGCGGATGCTGGAGCTGCGCCGGAAGCGCAAAGAGGCGCTGGAGTATTACGGCAGCCTCAACAAACGGTTGCGGAAGGAGCTGCACGGGCTGATCCCGGCAATCCAGCGGAACGTCGGCGATCCGGCGCTCCTGCGGGAAGCGGTGCTCTACCGGGACCTGTTGCAGCGGACGGTCATCACGCCGCGCATCCAGCAGAACATGGTGACCGCACAGGATCAGTTCGCCATCGATACCACGGTGTTCAACATCACCGAGCTGAATGAAATCGGGGCCCGGTATGGGAACCCCGGAGTGGTGTTGGCGCTGCAAGTCAGCATGTCCACGCGTCCGGAAGCGCTGATCGCGATCGACCGGAAATTTCTTGCACGGCGCGAGCACGTGCATCGCGATTCCCCCGGTCTGGAAATGCCGTCGGTCTGGCTCGTGCCGCTCTTTGAGGATGTCGCCGCGGTGAAGGGTCTGACCGGGTATCTCAACAAACTGTGGGAACATGCGCTGCAGAGCCGCCGGCTGAACCAGGAGACCGGCGACCGCTTTGCGGCGCTGATCGCCGAGGTATTCATCGCCGGTTCCGATCTGAGCCAGAACGTGGGCCAGCCTGCGGGTGCACGGTTCTACCGTCAGGCCAAATACGAATTGATGCATTGGCTGGCCGAGCACGGACTCGCCGGACGGATCCGTCTCAAGATGGGAAGCGGCGAACCGATGCAGCGCCAGGGGGGCTACTACGGCGAACTGAGTGGGGTGCCGGCGTTCGTGCAGTCGGAGCATGCCTCCCGCAGGTTCGCGGGCGCGCTCAGGGCGTCGACGCGCCGAAGCACGATGTACGCCACCACGCCGATGATGGGTGTGTTTTCGGGGGGAGACCTGCGAACGTTCCAGAGCGCGATCGCGGAACGGATCAGGCATCTCCCGGTGCGGCAGCTGACGCAGCTTCTGCATCACATCGCGGATCAGCAGCGGAAACACCGGAGCGATCTCATCCGTGCCTGCGAGGAGTTCGCTGAAAGNNACGGAGAGCAAGGAACTGGATGCGTTCCTGGAAGTGCTGACCCAAAACTTCCGGCAGATCCTGTACGGACGCGACGAGGATGTCGTCGGACTGCACGTGATCTCCTATTTCATCGCCAGGACCACGCCTCCGCTGCGCGACAGGCCCACGGTGCGGCCGGGGCAGTCCGGTAAGGACCAGGGAAACAGGATCCTGGAGCGAATCGCCGAAACGATTCCCTCCTCCCGCTATGGAAGCCTGCTGCGCGCCATCGCGCACAACCAGGCGCAGACGGCGGTGCTGGGCATCAACCAGCTTACAACAGGATTGTTCCGCGCGCTGGACACCTTTGCGCACAGGGATTCGGGAGAAGGGGATCCGGAAGCCTTTGTGGCGGACAGGATCCTGCCCCACCTGCCGGTGCACGAGATGCTGCACACGCTCAGGCTCTATCACGACATGGAGCACCTGAAATCACTCGAGCGCGCATTCCCGGCGGGCAACTCTGCATTGCTGGCGCTGCGTGAGGACGTGGATGCCATGGGGCGCTACATCCCGCTCTTCCAGCAGGAGCTGCTGCGCAGGCACGGCATCGACGTGACCGATTTCTTCGAGGCGAACAGGTTCAAACCTGCTCTGCTCCCCACGCTCCGTCCCGATCTCGCAGTGCTGCTGCAGCCGAATCTGTTCAATTGCGATCTGGAGCAGCTCCGCGCCGTCATCCCCGGTCCGATCGAACAGCCCTGGTTGAATGAGGTTGCGGAATTATTGGAGATTCCATTGTCCATCCGGCGCTGGCGCTCGCGGGCATGGGCGTTGCTGGAGCGTCCGGTCTTCCAGCGTGTGGAATCGTTTGTGGAACTCGC
>PMCM01000315.1:1959-3598 GCA_003154155.1 Ignavibacteriota bacterium
GTGGAACGGATCGCATCGATTGAAGAGCAGGCGTTGAATTCGCTGCAGCAAGACCGGCTGAGATTCTATTTGCTGCAAATTGCAAGGCTGGCAGGGGAAAACGGCTAGGCTCGTGGGGCTTTAAGCCCCACGGTTGCTAAGGATAACCTCTCTGAGGCTTAAGTCCCTCGCAGGTCAAAGTAAATCTTTTCCATCCTTCTTCTGAATTCTTTCCCGCAGCGATATCTCCAGCCTTTCCTCCCGCATATCCCGCACCACAGGCACCGGTTTCTGGGGAATGCCTGATTGGTAGCACGACACCAGAGCCCAGGCGATGCCTCCGATGATCGCGACGATAGAGATCAGCAGTCCGCTGTAGAAGACCACATCGGCAATCGACTCGGCCGAGTCGAGCAAATCCCACTGTGTCAAAAGATTGTGCCAGTCGTGTCCCGACTTGTGCCCCCCCAGAAGAGGGAGAGCCATCCTTTCCGCATCGCGGATATACAGGCTCACATCCATCATATTCTCGCCGGCCCAGAAGAGGGGGAACGGGGCCACCTGCGACTTCTGCTTCAGAGCGATGGCAAACCAGAGGATGGGGAACACGATCTGCCAGAATGATCCGCCCAGAATGTAGAATGTCTTGCCGAACGGAATGGAGATGAAGTGTCCGCCCTCGTGGAGCGGCAGGAACGTAAACGTACGGAGGATCCAGATGGGCAGCGGCCACTGCATGTTCGGATCGTAGCTGTAGAAGAGCGGAATGCAGTCGACGAGGAACCATGTGAGCACGAGATACAACAGCAGCCTGAGGCCGAGGGGGATGTAACGGGCAACCGGGTCCACGGTGATACTGGTGTCGATCACCCGTCCTTTGGATCGGGAGTACATGGAGTATGGAGCCATTGTCTAACCGGGAATCCAGATTTTCTGTGCCTGGATAATTTCGGTTGAGGATGGCAATCCGAGCTGTTCTTTGGAGACCGTGTAGAACACAAGTCCCTTGTAGCCCATAAGATACGCGAAGTTTCTTCCCAGAAATCCTCCCCTGGACGCGACGACGAGCGGATTGCCGGAACGGTGGAGAAGTGTTTTGAAGCCTTCGGGGTCGATTCTCACGATTGCACCCGAGGCTTTGATGGCCTGGGCGACTGCGGCTGCGGCGGTAGCTGCTCCCGTTGTCATAATCTGTCTCCGGTCGGGATTGTGGTGCCGTAGAATACGAATAATTTCTGGGAGTTCAAACCGGGGTATTCCATCCCGTTTTTCGAGGATTTGATAGAGAACCACGCTTTAAGACATCTACTGGGTTTACTATGGAGCATTTGCCCGGCCGCCGTTCACAGAATTCACTCGCCTGCATTTGGTCTTTACCCCCGCAATCCGTTTCTTTAGAGTGAGAATGGAGGCATGAGGAGATGCTGAATATTGGAACACGGCTTGGACTTGGCATCGGCGTGCTGCTCGTGCTTTGCGTGATTATCGGACTTGTGTCATACACGCAGACCGGTGCGGTGAACGACAAACTGGAGGAGTTGACCCAGATACGCGAGCCGGTCAACTCCGCCGTTTACGGCCTTGAAAACGATATTGCAGAGACCGCATTCGCTTCGCTTGCCTATTCGGCCACGGGCGATCACCGCATGTACGAGGTCAT
>PMCM01000160.1 GCA_003154155.1 Ignavibacteriota bacterium
TTCCCGATCAGGATCGGATATTCCTTCCCCATCTCGGACCGCACCGCATCGATCGCTGCCTGCTGCCTCTTGCGAATTGACGGTTTTGTGAAATCCAGGAGAGGTTCATTCGTAAATTTCGGGATTGCCATGGGTGCCTCGCGGACAATGAGCATTTCGGAGACTTGTGGGACTCGGAGTGGAGAACCGATGTAAAGTATTGTAAGGTATCGAAAACGGGTACGATTAGCAAGAACGCGCAGGTGACGGGCAGGGTCTGAACGTGCCAGCCGTGGAGATGCTCAGCGAAAAGACCTCCTAGTTGAAGAAGAGTTTGGCGGCCTGAAGGGTATTGCGCATGAGAAGCGCGATTGTCATCGGCCCTACGCCTCCCGGNNATCCGGTTCATCCCCACATCGATCACCACCGCCCCGGGTTTCAGCATGTTGCCGGTAATCATTTCGGGCCTTCCGATCGCGGCGATCAACACGTCGGCATCTTTGATGAAGTGCGGAAGATCCTGTGTGCCGGTGTGGGCAACGGTGACGATCGCGTTCGCGCCGCTCTTTTTCTGCAACAGGATATTTGCTGTCGGTTTGCCGACGATATTACTCCGGCCCACTACCACGACATGCTTTCCGGCCGGGTCGTTCCCGCTCCGCATCAGGAGTTCCTGAATGCCCGCAGGCGTGCAGGGCCGGTAGCACGGCAATCCGATCACCAGCCTGCCGACATTGATCGGATGAAAGCCGTCCACATCTTTGCGTGGATCGATAGTCTCGATCACGCGCTGTTCGTTAATCTGTGCCGGAAGCGGAAGTTGGACGAGGATCCCGTGGATGCGGGCATCCGCGTTCCAGGCGCGTATCAGGGCCAGCACCTCTTTCTCACTCGTACTGCCGGGCAGTTGAAGCGTTTCGGAATGGAAGCCGAGCTCTGCGCAGGCTTTCCCCTTGGACCGGACATATGCTTCTGAGCCGGGATCCTCCCCGACCAGAATGAACCCCAATCCGGGGACCACCTTTTTCTCGCTTTTCAAACGCGCGGTTTCCTCCCGCACCTCCTGCTTGATCTCCGCCGCCATTTTTCTGCCGTCAATGATCGACGCTGCCATGGGATTATCCGAATTTGGGGAAGATGATCTGTTCGAGAGAAACCGCTTTCCCTGTATCCGCATCCGCACAGATATGGAGACCGCACAACCTGACATCGTTTGTCGCGACCTCGTATTTGTGCGGCGTCCCGAGCATCATGCGCCGCAACGCGGCGTCCTTCTTCATTCCGAGGACCGAATCAAACGGCCCCGTCATGCCCACATCGGTGATAAACGCCGTCCCCCGCGGGAGAATGCGCGCATCGGCGGTAGGCGTGTGCGTGTGCGTGCCGACCATCGCGGTCACCTTGCCGTCCAGGAACCACCCCATCCCCATCTTCTCGGCCGTTGCGTCGGCATGAAAATCAACGAGCATGATCTTGGTCTCTTCGGCCATCTTGCCCACCGCCCATTCAGCGGACCGGAACGGATCATCGATGGGCTGCATGTAGACCCGTCCCTGGACGTTGAGCACGCCCATCTTCCCCTTTTCTCCAAGGTCCACAACGATGTACCCATTACCCCCATTGTCTTTGGGGTAATTCAACGGGCGGAGGATCCGCCTGTCACCTCCGAGCACTTTCCGGCTGTCCCACCGGTCCCACACATGATTGCCAGTGGTGATCACATGGACCCCGAGTTCGAAGATTTTTTTGGCGTGTTCCTCGGAAATGCCCTTGCCTTCCGTGGCGTTTTCACCGTTGACGACGACGAGATCCGCGCTGTACTTTTTGATGAGTCCGGGGAGCAATGAGACGGCCAGGTCAATACCCGGCGTCCCGACGATATCGCCTATAAACAGCAGGTTGCGGTGTGTTGGCATCAGGTGGGGGGCTGGAAGTTCATGACCTCTTCGACAATCGCGTCGACNNATGCCGATGTCCGCCTCGCTGGCTTCCCCGGGGCCGTTGACCACACATCCGAGCACAGCGATCTTCACCGGCTTCTTCACCCCTGCAAGCCGGCGTTCAAGTTCCGCCATGATACCGAAAAGATCGACTTCCAGCCGGCCGCAGGTCGGGCACGCGATCAATTCCACATTCCGCGTGGCGAGTCCGAGGGAACGGAGGATTTCCTTTCCCACCTCGACCTCTTTTGCCGGATCATCGGTGAGCGACACACGGATTGTATCGCCGATCCCCTCGGCGAGGAGCGCCCCGATACCCACTGCCGATTTGATCGTTCCCGTGCGTGTCGGGCCCGCTTCGGTCACGCCCAGGTGCAGCGGGATATCCGTGCGTTCCGCCACCAGCCGGTAGGCGTCGATCATCAGGCGCACGTCGGTGGATTTCACAGAGATGATCACGTCCTCGAATCCGAATGCATTGCAGATCTCCACGTGACGCATGGCGCTCTCGTACAACGCCTCGGCGGTCGGATACCCGTATGTGTTCAGAATGTCTTCTTCGAGTGAACCGCTGTTGACCCCGATGCGGATGGGGATGCCGCGGTCCTTCGCGGCGCTCAGGACCTGGTGGATGCGGTCCCGGCTGCCGATGTTCCCCGGATTGATGCGCACCTTTGCGACGCCGCCTGCAATGGCCTTCAGGGCGAACACATGGTTGAAATGGATATCCGCCACGACCGGCAGGGGTGACTCGCGGACAATCGCACCGATGGCCTCGGCCGCCTCCTTGTCGTTCACGGTGACACGCACAATATCGCACCCCGCTTCGGCGGCGGCGATAATCTGTCGTACGGTGCCCTGCACGTCGGCCGTCTTGGTTTTCGTCATCGTCTGGACGGAGATGGGTGCGTTTCCACCCACCTTGATCCCGCCGATGTTGACCTGGCGTGTCATACGCCGGACACTCTTGCGGACCGCGGCTTGCGCCGGAAGCGTGACGGCCTCGGTAAGATTGAGAATCGGTATCTCCATGGTGTCCGGGTTTAGTTGATCCGTTTGCTGGCTTCGGTCAAAATGCGCTTTTCTTCATCGCTCAGACTCTGATATCCGCCCTTGCTGATCTTGTCGAGAATGGCATCGATCACTTCCTGGGTCGAGTGTTGCGAGTGATCCTCGTCGTGGTCGCGGCGCATCTGACGGCCTGTGCCGATATCGTAGAACTGGACATCCCGTACGTCGGTATTGACACGGCGAACCCGGGGTGTGTCGACATAGTGCCGCACCTCCGGCCGCCGGAACCCTGCGAACCAAGCGCGTAACGGAATGAGATCCAGCTCCACCGCCATATAGAGGAAGCCGACGAAGGCTCCGCCCAGATGGGCAAAATGGGCAACCCCGTCGGTCGTACCGGTGATGCCCCAGAGCATTTCCAGTCCGATCCAGAGGATGACCATATATTTCGCTCTGATCGGCAGGAAGAAATAGATATAGATCAGCCGGTCGGGAAAGAGCATGCCGAACGCCAGCAACACGCCGAACACTGCGCCTGATGCGCCAACGGTAGCCGCTGCCTGACCGAGAAGAGGGGCGATCAGAAGGTTGGAGAGCCCGCCACCGACGCCGCAGAGTAGGTAGTAGAGCAGGAATTTGCGCGAACCCCACACGTTTTCCAGCTCCATGCCGAACATCCACAGCGCAAGCATATTGAAGAACAGATGGAGGAATCCCCCGTGCATAAACATGTACGTCACGAGCTGCCACGGATAGAAATAGGTTCCGAGGGGCCACAAGGCCATATAATTCGCAACCAAATTGAGCAACGGAATGTGCAACGGGGGAAACAGCACATCAAAGAGGAACCAGACGACAACGTTGGAAACAATAAGTCCCTTGATTACGGGCGGAAAGAGGCTGAACCCGCCCAAAAAGCGGGGCCGGTAGTAACCGCCTGAATCACTGGATGAAGAATACGCCATCGTCTGGGTCCTCCGTCTGCAGATCAAACACCGCGCGGGCGCGGCAGGTTCACTTCACATCGAGTGCGGCCAATCCCGGCAACACCTTGCCTTCGAGGAATTCGAGCGACGCACCGCCGCCGGTCGAGACATGCGACACGGCATTTTCGAATCCGGCCTGGGCAATAGCAGCAGCGGAATCGCCGCCGCCCACAATCGTGATGGCACCGGCTTTTGTCGCTTCCGCCAGCAGTTTGGCCACCTCAAGGGTGCCATTGGCGAAGTTGGGCATCTCAAAAACCCCCATCGGCCCGTTCCACACGATGGTCTTCGCCTTGCGCAGCTCCATATTGATGACCTTGACAGTCTCAGGGCCGATGTCCAGACCTCGCCAGCCGGCCGGGATCTTCGACACCGGGACGATCTTTCGCTGCGCGTCGTTGTCCATCTTGTCGGCAATAACGCAATCCACCGGCAGGATCAGCCGCATGTGTTTGGTTTTCGCCTCGTCGAGGATCTGCTTGGCCAGCGACAGCTTTTCCGGTTCCACCAACGAATCCCCCACTTCCATACCCTGTGCGCGGAAGAAGGTGAAGGCCATGCCTCCGCCGATGACGAGGGCGTCGATTTTCGGCAGGAGGTTCTGAATCACATCGATCTTGCCGGAGATCTTTGCCCCGCCCAGAATGGCGATGTACGGCCGCTCCGGATTGCCCACGGCTTTTGTGAGATACTCGATTTCCTTTTTCATGAGATAACCGGCGACTGCGGGCTTCAGGAAGTGCGTGATGCCTTCCGTCGAGGCGTGGGCACGGTGAGCGGTGCCGAACGCATCATTGACATACACATTGCCGAGGGAGGCAAGCTCCCGCGCAAATCCCTGATCGTTCTTTTCTTCTTCCGCATGGAAACGGAGATTTTCCAGGAGCAGGACTTCGCCCGGTTGCAGGTTGTCCACCGCTGTGTGCGCCGGTTTCCCAATGCAATCCTCCGCAAACTTCACCTCCCGGCCGAGCAATCCGGCGAGATGCGCGGCAACCGGCTTCAACGAGAACTCCGGCGTGGGCTTTCCCTTCGGGCGTCCGAGATGGCTCATCAGAATAACCGAGCCGCCGTCGGCAAGAATCTTCTTGATGGTGGGGAGTGACTCTACAATGCGCTTGTCGTCGGACACCTTCAGGTCGGATGTCATCGGCACGTTAAAATCGACGCGGACAAGCACCTTTTTGCCTTTCAGGTTCAGGTCATCGATGGTCTTTGTCGTCATGGCGTATGGTCCTTGTGAAAAAAAAGCGGCTACCGCTTCCTGGGGGAGCCGGCAGCCGCGTGAATACGATGCAGTGCTTACGCAATCTTCTTCAGCAGGTCAACCACCCGGCAGGAGAATCCCCATTCGTTGTCATACCAGCCGAACACCTTGACGGTGTTGCCCATCGACATGGTCAGCTTGGAATCGAATATGCAGGAATGGATGTTTCCGATGATGTCGACCGAGACGATCTCGTCTTCCGTGTACTCCATGATACCCTTGAGCGAGGTTTCCGCCGCCTGCTTCATCGCGGCATTCACTTCTTCCTTCGTGGCGGGCTTCTTCAGAATCGCCACGAAATCGGTGATGGAAGCGTCCGGTGTCGGCACGCGGAGCGAGAAACCGTCCAGTTTGCCCTTCAATTCCGGGATCACCTTGCCCACTGTCCGTGCTGCGCCGGTGGTCGTCGGAATGATCGACAGGGCGGCGGCACGGGCACGACGCAGATCTTTGTGCGGAAGATCCAGCAGCCGCTGATCGTTCGTGTAGGAGTGAATCGTGGTCATGAACCCGTGGTCCAGGCCAAAGGTCTGATGCAGCACTTTGACCATCGGGGCCAGACAGTTGGTGGTGCAGGATGCATTGGAAAGGAACACCTCTTTCCCGGTGAGAATGTTGTCGTTCACACCGAGCACCACGGTCGCATCGATCTCATCCTTCGCGGGAGCGGTCAGAAGCACCTTTTTTGCGCCGGCGGCGACGTGCAGGCCCAGCTTTTCGCGGCTCGTGAAAATCCCCGTGCCTTCGATCACAATGTCGACGCCGAGATCCTTCCACGGGAGCTTCGCCGGATCTTTTTCCGCCATCACTTTGAACTTCTTGCCGTCGACGACGAGGCCATCCGCATCAGTCGTCACCGTTCCATCATACTTGCCATGAACGGAATCATATTTCAGAAGATAGGCCAGTGTCTTCGCGTCAGTGACATCATTGATGCCAAGGAT